>NZ_JBLMKT010000099.1:0-3715 GCF_047779955.1 Streptomyces lothianensis
CGCCAGGATCGTAACCCTGGCATCAGGGACTCCACCAAACGCAGTGCAGCTCATGGGGCAGGATGCTCGTGTCCTGGCCGCACCGAACAACACGACGTGGGCCTTCGTATTCGAAACCCGGCCGGGTTCGGCAAACACGATCGTGTGTCGGGCTGTTCGGCGTGACCTCCTGCGCATCCGGAGTCAGAGGTGAAAGCACGATCATGGCCCGAGCGGCTGACCATCGGCGACCATGTCCGTTTCGACGGCGGCACGTACACGATCAACGAGCTTCGTGGCCAGCAGCTCACGCTGGTGAACGCCGCCAACGAGTCATGCAGTGTTGACGCCCTGACCGTGCTGTTCCACCCTGACTTCGCCGCTCTGAGCCCCGCTTCCGCCCACGGCTCCTCTCCAGGACCACCCCCAGAGGGTGGGGACGCACTGGCCATGGCCCGTTGGTGGGAACCCCATATCGTCGAAGTACTCAGCGGCGTACCGCTGAGGGCGGCGGCCGGTACCACGCCGCGCCCCGAGTTCGACCCGCGCCACCACTCCCTGGACGAGCGTGAGAGGGCCAAAGCCGAGGAGCTTTCCCGGATGGGAGTGCCGGGGGCGTCGGCCCGGACGGTGCGGCGCAAGCGGCAGCGCTATCAGGCCCAAGGGGTGGCCGGGCTCGTGGACCGGCGGGCAGGTCGGCGGGAGACCCCTGGTGCCCGCCTGCATCCCCGCATCGTGGAGACAGTGCGGGACATCGTGGAATCGCATACCGGTGGCCGCCTGAGCAGCGAACGGGTGCGGGCCGAAGTGCTCCGGCGGCTGGCTGATCCGATCTTCCGCGGCGAGATTTCCTCCCCCTCTCGCTCTGCCATCCACCGGCTGCGCTCCGACCTCGCCGACGGTCCTGGCCGCAGGAGAATCAATCGCAACATCACCCGCGGGCTGGGGGAGCGGGTTCATCTGGACGTGGTGCGTCTTCCACTGCGCGGCAATGGCGACAAGCGAGAACCGGAGCCCGTACAGGTTCTGTTCGCGATGGACGAGGCGACCAGGCTCCTGCTGGCCGCTGTGGTACACGGCGGCACCTGGCAGACTCCCATCGGTGCCGCTCTGTTGGCACGGATGTGCGTACCGCACGACCTACGCGCCGACTGGCTCACGATGCACCCCAGCGGACACGGACCTGCGGGGGGCGCAGGCCCCACCGCGTCGGAGGGCTCGCCCCCCGTACGCCCTGTGACGCTTGTCGTCCACGACGGGCTCGGGCTCGGGACCTTGCGCGGGGCCTGCGTAAGGCTGGGGATTCATGTCCAGTACGCGCGGCAGGCTCCAGCGGTCCGCCACCCGATCGAGCGCTCCATGGCACAGGCCGCGTCCCTGTTCACCGATTACCTTCTCTCTCCCGCAGGCCAGGACGCGCACGCGGCCGGATGGTCGCAGGAGACGGTGCAAGAACTCCTGGACAGCTGGGTGACGCGGGTGTGGCCCAACTCCGAAGTGCCCCTGTCGCCCCGTTCCGAGGGCGCGGTGCGGACGCCTCTGGAGCGGTACGCCACCGCAGTGTCCGATGCCGGGTGGATACCGGCCCCTCTGCCTCCGAACGAGTTCCTGGAACTGCTCCCAGCGAGCACGAGAAGGATCGGACGGTCCGGTCTGCGTCTGGGAGGCCGCACCTACGACTCTCCAGCCCTGGACCCGTTGCGCGGTGAGAAGGTGTCGCCCACCAGCGCCGGCCGGCAGTTCCCGGTGCGTTGGGACCCGTACGATCTGCGTCACGTCTGGGTACACGCTCCCGGCGATCGGTGGCTGAGGGCTCCGGTGGTACGCGAGAGCTTGAACATCTCCTCGAACAGCTCACGGCCCACGCCGACGAAGCAGCCGCCCCCGCCTGATGCACTGCGACCGTCATCAGGCCTTGCTCGGCTCGCTGACGGGTCCGAGCGGCTGACTCATCACGCGCAGCTGCGTCTTCGCTCTCCCGATGTCACGGCCGCCGTGCGCAGGGTCGAGGAGGTGCTGATCCTCAACCAGGCTGCGGAAGGCACCAGTTACGGGGTGTTGGTGTCCGGCCCTCCTGGCAGCGGCAAGACCACAGCCTTGGCCGAAGTGGCATGGCGCTGCACCGGACAGTCCTTGCTGTCGTCCGCGGCGGGTGCGACCGCCGCAGTCCACGTCCTGGCACCCCCCGCCACTTCACCGCGCCTGCTCCTGGCCGAGCTGGTGCGCTGCTCCCTCGGCACCCCGCTGCGTGGCTCTCCGACCACGGCCGACCTCGCGGACCGAGCCAGCCACGCTCTGGAACGGGCCCGAACCAGAATGGTCGTCATCGACGAGGCGCACCACCTGTGCGGCCCCGGCGGCCGTTCGCGCGAGGCGATGGCCGAGGTCCTGGACTACCTGTCCCTGTGCGACAGCGTGCCGGTCACCTTCGTCTATGCGGGGCTCGAGGCATCCGGTCAGCTGACCTCGTCGATCACCCGGATCCCGCACCGCCGACTGCTGCCCGTTACCCTGACCGACCTGCCGGAGTCGGAGGCCTGGACCGACCTCCTGCACCAGGCTGAACAGAACCTTCGGCTGCAACGCCGAGGACAAGGAGCACGCAGCCCAGGCCGTCGCCACGTTCGCCAAGCAGTACGGCGCCAAGTTCCCCAAGGCCGTCAAAAAACGTCGACGACGAAGGTGAGCTGCTGGCGTTCTACGACTTCCCCGCCGAGCACTGGATCCACCTGCGCACCACAAATCCGATCGAGTCGACCTTCGCCACCGTCCGCCTGCGGACCAAGGTCACCAAAGGCGCCGGCCTCGGCGCCGCAGCCCTGGCCATGGTCTTCAAGCTCGTCGAGTCCGCCCAGGCCCGCTGGCGAGCCGTGAACGCACCCCACCTCGTCGCCCTCGTCCGCGCAGGAGCCCGCTTCGAACACGGATACCTCGTCGAGCGGCCGAAGACGGTGGCAGCGTGATGCGCCACCCCAGACGGCACCGCGGCTACACCCTGCTCAACGTTGCCACGGTCGAGGACGATACCTGGATATCCCAGCCGGACGCCGCCCGTCACTTGGGCGTCTCACTGCCCCGGATCGGTATGCTGATCGCCAACGGCCACATGACACCGGCGCACAACTCGGCAGGCCGGGCCGGAGTCACCATCGCCAGCGTTCAAGCCGAAGAAACCTGGCGAGCGAACGCGACAACCCGCGCGAAGATCGCCCGCCTACTGAAGGACACGATCAACTGGTTCTGATCGATGATCCACAAGTCTTGACGATAGCTCCATGTTCCGTCCGGCCGGAGCCATGAGAACAGGCTCCGGAGGCCGGACGGAACAGCTTGAGGACAACCCAGCAGGGCGTCAGTCAGTGCCCGAGCCACGACCACCGGAACCTGAGTATCAGCATCAATGTCGGTGCTGCGTGGCACAGTCACCTGCCATGGACACGGACACGTTCTGGCAGCTCATCAACGCCGCCCGCACGGCTGATGCGCCGCTGCACGCAGCACTGACCGATCTGCTGACCGCGCAAGGCGAGGAGCACGTATTGGCCTTCGAGGCGTGCATGGACCGACTGGACACGGCGATCGACCGGTGGGACGTGTGGGCAGCCGGCTACCTCATCGGCGGGGGCTGCTCGGACGACTCCTTCATGGACTTCAAAGCCGGGATCATCGGCCTGGGCCGCACCTGGTACGAGCGTGTGGTGCGCTGCCCTGACGATCTCGCAGAGCATCCCGACAT
>NZ_JBLMKT010000100.1:0-3668 GCF_047779955.1 Streptomyces lothianensis
GGCCCATACCGGCCCGCTGCGAACCCTGACCCGAGAACAGGAACGCCGAACGACCGTCGGTGGCCTGGTCGCGGACGACGCCCGCGACCGTGTCGCCGGCGGCGAGGACCTCCAGTCCGCGGAGGAACTCGGCGCGGTCGGCGGCGACCACGGCGGCCCGTCGTTCCAGGTGGGCACGGCTGGTCGCGAGGGAGTAGCCGAGGTCGGTGAGCGAGGCTCCGGCATCGGCGCGTACGTGGGCGAGGAGGCGCTCGGCCTGGGCGGTGAGGGCCTGGTCGGACCGGGCGGAGAGCACCCACGGCACCAGCGGGGGCGTCGATGCGGTGTCCTCCGCGGTTTCCGCGGGGGCTTCCTCGGGCTGCTCCAGAATGATGTGGGCGTTGGTGCCGCTGATGCCGAACGAGGACACGGCGGCACGGCGCGGGCGGTCGCCCGTCTCGGGCCAGTCGCGCTCTTCCGTCAGCAGTTCGACCGCGCCGTTCGACCAGTCGATCCGGGTGGATGGCTCGTCGGCGTGGAGGGTGCGGGGCAGGATGCCGTGGCGGAGGGCCATGACCATTTTGATGATGCCGGCGACGCCTGCGGCGGCTTGGGTGTGGCCGATGTTCGATTTGACGGAGCCGAGCCAGAGTGGCTGGTCGGTGTCGCGGTTCTGGCCGTAGGTGGCGAGGAGGGCCTGGGCTTCGATGGGGTCACCGAGCGTCGTACCCGTACCGTGCGCCTCCACGGCGTCGACGTCCGCCGCCGACACACCCGCGCTGGCCAGGGCCTGGCGGATGACTCGCTGCTGGGACGGGCCGTTGGGGGCGGTCAGACCGTTGCTCGCGCCGTCCTGGTTGATCGCCGAACCGCGGACGACGGCGAGGATGTCGTGGCCGTTGCGGCGGGCGTCCGACAGCCGCTCCACGAGCAGCATGCCGACGCCCTCACCCCAGCCGGTGCCGTCGGCGCCGTCCGCGAACGCCTTGACGCGGCCGTCGGCGGCGAGGACGCCCTGCTGGCTGAACTCCAGGAACACCCCGGGGGTGGACATGACGGTGACGCCGCCCGCGAGGGCGAGGTCGCATTCGCCGGTGCGCAGCGCCTGGGCGGCCTGGTGCAGGGCGACCAGGGACGACGAGCAGGCGGTGTCGACGGAGACGGCGGGGCCTTCCAGGCCGAGGGTGTACGAGATACGGCCGGACAGCACGCTCGCGGAGCTGCCGGTGGCGACGTAGCCCTGGACGCCCTCGGTCGAGCCGATCAGGAGGTTGGCGTAGTCCTGCCCGTTCGTTCCGACGTACACGCCGGTGCGGGTGCCGCGGAGCGAGGTCGGGTCGATGCCCGCGTCCTCGAAGGTGTGCCACGCCGTCTCCAGCATGAGCCGCTGCTGCGGATCCATGGCGAGGGCCTCGCGGGGCGAGATACCGAAGAACGCCGGGTCGAACTCGGTGATGGCGTCGATGAATCCGCCCTCGCGGACGCGCGAGGCGCCGGCGGTGTCCGGGTCGTAGTAGTCCTCCAGGCTCCATCCCCGGTCGCCGGGGAGCGGGGAGATCGCGTCGGTGCCCGAGCGGAGCAGCTCCCACAGGCCGTCCGGGGAGTCCACTCCGGCGGGGAAGCGGCATCCCATGCCGACAATCACGATCGGGTCGTCGTCGGCCGCCGCCATGAAGTGGGCGGGCGCCGGGGCGGTTTCCGTGGTGGCGCCCGCGAGTTCGGTGCGGAGGTACGCGGCGAGGGCGTGGGGGGTCGGGTGGTCGAAGACGAGGGTGGCGGGGAGCCTCAGGCCGGTGGTGGCGGTGAGGAGGTTGCGCAGTTCGACGGCGGTGAGCGAGTCGAAGCCCAGCTCCCGGAACGCCTTGTCCGGCAGCACGGCCTCGTCGGTGGTGTGGCCGAGGACGGCAGCGGCCTGGCCGCGTACGAGATCGAGGAGCAGCCGGGTGCCGTCGGCGGCCGAGAGGGTGGCGAGGCGGGCCGCCAGGGCGCCGGTGGCGGTCTCCTCGGTGGGGGTGGCCTGCCCTGGGCGTGTCGCGGCTGCGCGCCGGACGTCGTCGATGTCGGAGATGAGGGCGGCACGGCCGGTGGCCAGGCGGGCGGGCGCGAGGACGGCCCAGTCGACGTCCGCGACGGCCGTGCACGGCGCGCCGGTCGCGACGGACCGTGCCATGACGGCCACGGCGACCTCGGGGTCCATGGCGGGCATACCGCCGCGTTCCATACGGCGGGCCACCAGCGGGTCCGTTGCGAGGCCGCCGCCGTCCCAGGCGCCCCAGGCGATCGAGGTGGCCGGGACTCCGAGGGTGCGGCGGTGCTGGGCGAGGGCGTCGAGGAAGGCGTTGGCGGCGGCGTAGTTGGCCTGACCGGCGTTGCCGAACGTACCGGCCAGGGAGGCGAACAGGACGAACGCGTCGAGCGGGAGGTCGCGGGTCAGCTCGTGCAGGTGGAGCGCGGCGGTCGCCTTGGCGTCGAGTACGGGCGCGAAGCGGGTGGGGCTCATGGACGGCAGGACGCCGTCGTCGAGGACGCCTGCCGTGTGCACGACGGCCGTCAGCGGGTGCCGTTCCGGTACGGCGGCGATGACGGCGGCCAGCGCGTCGCGGTCGGCGGCGTCGCAGGCGGCGACGGTGACCTCGGTGCCCAGGGCGGTGAGTTCGTCGCGGAGTTCGGGCGCGCCGGGCGCTTCGGGGCCGCGGCGGCTGAGGAGCACGATGTGCGCGGCGCCGTTTCGGGCCAGCCAGCGGGCGACGTGGCCGCCGAGGGCGCCGGTGCCGCCGGTGACGAGGACGGTTCCGCGCGGGGTCCATGTGTCGTCGCCGCCGGGGCTGTTGGTGGCACCGGAGCTGTTGGTGGCGCCGAGGCTGTTGGTGGCGCCGGGACGCTTGGTGACGTCCGTCAGCGGTGCGCGGTCGAGCCGACGGGTGAGGACGCCTGCGGTGCGTACGGCGAATTCGTCCTCGCTGCTCTGAGGGTCACGGCCGGCGAGCACGCCCGCGAGGCGGTTGACGGCCCGCTCGTCCACGACGTACGGCAGGTCCACCAGGCCGCCCCAACCCGCGGGCTGTTCGAGGGCGGCGACCTGACCCAGGCCCCAGACGGTGGCCTTGTCGGGGCGTGGCAGGGGATCCCGGTCGGTGGTGGTGACGGCGGCGCGCGTGGCGCACCAGAGCGGCGCCTCGACACCGGCGTCGTTGAGCGCCTGCACCAAGGTGAGGCTCGCGGCGAGGCCGGCGGGGACCGCCGGGTGGTCGGCGTGAACGCCGTCCGCGAGCGCAAGCAGCGACAGGACACCGGTCAGGTGCCAGTCCCCCGCGAGCAACGCGGCGAGCGAATCGCGGTCGGGAGCAGTGGCGGAGACGGCGATACGGGCCACCTCGGCTCCGTGACGGGCGAGTCCGGCGGCTACGGTGTCCACGACGAGCCTGTCGTCGGCGGCGAGACTGTCGCTGTCCGGTACGACGAGGAGCCAGCGGCCGGTCAGCGGCGCGTCCAGGGGGGACTCGACCGGCTTCCACGCGATCTCGTAGTGCCAGGAGTCGGAGGCGGACCGCTCGTGACGACGGCGGCGCCACGAGGCGAGTACCGGAAGGACGGTCTCCAGGGAGGCCGCGGTGGTCTCGTCCACCGTGCCGAGGGCGTCGGCGAGTGCGGCGAGGTTGCCCTGCTCGACGGCTTCCCAGAAGCGGGCA
>NZ_JBLMKT010000101.1:0-3319 GCF_047779955.1 Streptomyces lothianensis
TGCCCGCTTCTGGGAAGCCGTCGAGCAGGGCAACCTCGCCGCACTCGCCGACGCCTTCGACCCCGCCGACGCCGAGACGCTGAGCGCTGCCCTGCCCGCCCTCGCCTCCTGGCGCCGCCAGCGCCGCGCCGAATCGACCATCGACTCCTGGCGTTACCGCGTCACCTGGAAGCCGACCGGCGCCCCCCTCGACGCGCGCCTCACCGGTCGTTGGCTCGTCGTCGTACCGGATACCCCGGACGCCCGGCACGCCGCCGCGACCGACCTGGCCGACACCGTCATCGCCGGGCTCACTCGGCACGGCGCCGAGGCGATCCGTACGACCCTCGCCGGGGTCGGGGAACACATCGGCACCGAAGCCGGGCCCGACGCCGTGACCGGTGTCCTCTCCCTCCTCGCCCTCGACACCGCCACCCACCCCGAGCACCCGGGCCTGTCCGCCGGACTGGCGGCCACCGTCTCGCTGCTGCGTACGCTGGCCGATGCCGGGGCGACCGCGCCGCTGTGGACGCTCACCCGTGGAGCGGTCTCCGTCGGCGCCTCCGACCGTGCGGCCGCCGACCCGGCGCAGAGCGCCGTCTGGGGTCTGGGCCGGGTCGCCGCGCTCGAACTCCCCCAGGAATGGGGCGGGCTCATCGATCTGCCGGCCGACCTCGACGGCCGTGGCGCGTCGCGCCTGGTCGGTGTCCTCGGCGCAGCGGGCGACGAGGACCAGTGGGCGGTACGGGACTCGGGCGCGTACGTGTGCCGCCTGACCCGGTCCCCGCTCGGCGGCCGCCAGGGATCCCGTCCGTGGACCCCGCGCGGCACGGTCCTGATCACCGGCGGCACCGGCGCGATCGCCGCGCACGTCGCCCGTCGGCTCGCCGAGTCCGGCGCCGAACACCTTGTGCTCACCAGCCGCCGCGGCCCCGACGCGCCCGGCGCACCCGAACTCCGCGACGAACTCACCGCCCTGGGCGCCCGCGTCACCGTCGCCGCCTGTGACGTCGCCGACCGCGAGAGCCTGGGGGCCCTGGTCGACGGGCTGCGCGAGGCGGGCGAGACGATCACCGCTGTCCTGCACGCGGCCGGCGCCGACCGCACCGGCGAACTCCTCACCCTCGACGCCGGTCAGCTCCACGAGGTCATGGCCGCCAAGACCCTGGGTGCCGCGCACCTGGACGAGCTGTTCGCCGCCGACTCGCCCGATCCGCTCGACGCGTTCGTCCTCTTCTCCTCCAACTCCGGCGTGTGGGGCAGCGGTGGCCACGCCGCGTACGCCGCCTCCAACGCCTACCTCGACGGTCTCGCCGTCGCCCGCCGGGCCCGCGGCCTCGCCGCCACCTCCATCGCCTGGGGCGCCTGGGACGGTGGCGGCATGTCCGGTGGCGACGCCGGCGAGCAGCTCGCCCGGCGCGGCCTCGCCGCCATGCCGACCGACCTGGCCATCGCCGCCCTCCGCCAGGCCGTCGAGCACGACGAGACCTGCGTGAGCATCGCCGACCTGGACTGGGAGCGCTTCGCCCCCGTCTACGCCATGTCCCGGCCCCGCCCGCTGATCGCCGACGTCCCCGAGGCCGGGCGCGCCCTCGCGACCGACGCGGAGGACGCAGCCGACGGGGACACCCGCCGCCACACCTCAGCCCTGCGCGGCCGACTCGACGGCCTGTCCGCCGCCGAGCAGGAACGTCAACTCCTCGACCTCGTACGAAGCGAGGCCGCCGCCGTCCTCGGCCACCAGGACGGCGAAGCCGTCCAGCCCGGCCGGGCCTTCCGCGAGCTCGGTTTCGACTCCCTCACCGCCGTCGAGCTCCGCAACCGCCTCACCGAGGCCACCGGCCTCAAGCTGCCCACCACGCTCGTCTTCGACCACCCGAACGCCGGCCGGCTCGCCGCGTACCTGCGCGACGAACTCCTCGGCGGCCAGGCCACGGCACCCGCCGTGGCCCGCGCCACCGGGTTCGCGGAGGACGAGCCGATCGCGATCGTCGGTATGGCCTGCCGCTTCCCGGGCGGCGTCGCGTCCCCCGACGACCTGTGGCGCCTCGTCGCCGACGGCACCGACGCCATGGGCCTCTTCCCCGCCGACCGGGGCTGGGACCTGGGCGTCGTCTACGATCCCGACGGCCGCCCCGGCGCCTCGTACATCGCCGAAGGCGGATTCGTCGCCGACGCCGGCCACTTCGACCCCGGCTTCTTCGGGATCTCGCCGCGCGAGGCGCTCGCCATGGATCCGCAGCAGCGGCTCCTCCTGGAGACCTCGTGGGAGGCGTTCGAGCACGCGGGCATCGACCCGAGTGCCCTGCACGGCAGCCGAACGGGCGTCTACGCCGGGACCAACGGCCAGGACTACGCCCCCCTGCTCATGGCCTCCGTCGAAGGTGCCGACTCCACCCTCACCAGTAACGCGGCCAGCGTCCTGTCCGGCCGCGTCTCCTACACCCTGGGCCTCGAAGGCCCCGCCGCGACCGTCGACACCGGCTGCTCGTCGTCCCTCGTAGCGCTGCACTTCGCCGCCCAGGCGCTCCGCCGGGGCGAGTGCGACCTGGCGCTCGCGGGCGGCGTCACCGTCATGTCGACACCCATGTCGTTCACCGAGTTCAGCCGGCAGCGGGGCCTCGCCGCCGACGGCCGCGTCAAGGCGTTCGCGGACGCCGCCGACGGCACCGGCTGGGGCGAGGGCGTGGGCGTCCTCGTCGTCGAGCGGCTCTCGGACGCGCGCCGCAACGGGCACGAGGTCCTCGCGGTCATGCGCGGCTCGGCCATGAACCAGGACGGAGCTTCCAACGGCCTGACCGCCCCCAACGGCCCGTCCCAGCAGCGCGTCATCCGCGCCGCCCTCGCCGACGCGGGCCTCAGCCCCGCCGACGTGGACGCGGTCGAGGCGCACGGCACGGGCACGACCCTGGGCGACCCGATCGAAGCCCAGGCGCTGCTCGCCACCTACGGCCAGGAACGCCCCGAGGACGGCCGGCCGCTGTGGCTCGGCTCGATCAAGTCGAACTTCGGCCATACGCAGGCGGCCGCGGGTGTCGCGGGCATCATCAAGATGGTCATGGCCATGCGCCACGGCACGCTGCCGATGACCCTGCACGTGGACCGGCCGTCCACCAAGGTCGACTGGTCCGAAGGCGCGGTGGAACTGCTCTCCGAGGCCCGGACCTGGCAGACACCGGACGAACGTCCACGCCGGGCCGGTGTGTCGTCGTTCGGCGTCAGCGGCACCAACGCCCACGTCATTCTGGAACAGGCCCCGGTGCAGGAGCCCGCTGCCCCGGCCGGGCCTTCGGCTCCGGTGGCGAGCGTCCCGTGGGTGCTGTCGGCGAAGAGCGAGCGT
>NZ_JBLMKT010000102.1:0-3116 GCF_047779955.1 Streptomyces lothianensis
CCATGGCCCAGGACACCACCACCGCTGACGCGGACGCGGTGTTCGTCCCGGCGCTGCGCAAGAACCGCCCCGAGACGGACGCGGTCATCACGGCCCTCGCCGAGCTCCACGCTCACGGCACCCGGGTCGACTGGACGACGTACTACGCGGGCACCGGCGCCCGGCGTGTCGGTCTGCCCACCTACGCTTTCCAGAGACAGCACTACTGGCTCCACGCCACCCCCACCTCGCCCAGGGCCACCGAGAGCAGCGCGGGTGACGTGGCGTTCTGGGACGCCGTCAGTGAGGGTGACCTGGAGGCTCTCTCGCGGACCCTGGACGTCGGCCCCGACGACCCGTTCACGATGGTCGTGCCGGCGCTCTCCGACTGGCGGCGTCGGCGGCAGTCCGCGGACACCCTGGACTCGTGGCGCTACCGAATCAGCTGGCAGCGCCTCTCCGGTTCCGGTTCAGGTTCCGGAGCTGGTTCCGTCGGTGCAGTGCCCGCTCTCACCGGCCTCACTCTCCTCGTCGTACCCGATCAGGCGGACGAGTCCCCGCTCGCGGCGTCCTGTCTCGCGGCGCTGGGCGGTGCCGATCGCGTCGCTGTTCTCCGCGTACCGGCCGACGTCTCCCGCGAGGATCTCGCGGACCGGCTGCGGGACATGGACGCGGTCGCGGAACCGTCGGCGTTCGTGGGACGGATCCTGTCCCTGCTCCCGCTCGACGAGCGGGACCACCCGGGCTTCCCGGGGCTTCCCGCCGGATATGCCGCGTCCGTCGCTCTCGCTCAGGCGATGGGTGACGTACGGCTCGACGTACCGGTGTGGACCGTTACGCGGGGCGCTGTCGCCGTCTGGCCGTCCGAGTCCGTCACCGGCGCCCGCCAGGCCATGTGCTGGGGGCTCGCCGACGTCGTCGCCACCGAGTTCCCGCAGCGTTGGGGCGGCGTGATCGATCTGCCCGAGGACCTGGACGAGCGCGGGCGGGAGCGCCTGCGCCATGTGCTGGCGGCCGCCGGTGCCCGTACCGGTACCCCTGCCGAGGAAGAGGATCACGTCGCGATCCGGTCCACGGGGACGTTCGCCCGCCGTCTCGTCCGTGCTCCGCTGGTGACGGCACGGGCGCGGCGTTCGTGGGCAGCCGACGGCACCGTCCTCGTGACCGGTGGTACGGGCGCGCTCGGTGCGCACGTCGCGCGCTGGCTCGCGCGCAACGGTGCCGAGCGGCTCGTCCTCACCAGCCGCCGGGGCCCCGATGCGCCGGGTGCCCCGGAACTCGCCGCGGAACTGGGGGAGATGGGTTGCCAGGTACGTATCGAGGCATGCCCGACCGAGGACCGTGCCGCCCTGGCCGCCCTCATCGCCTCGATCCCCGCCGACACCCCGCTCACCGCCGTCGTACACACTGCGGCGGCCCTCGACGACGCCCTCGTCGACGACCTCACTCCCGAGCGCCTGACCCACGCGCTGCGGGCCAAGGCCGAAGGCGCGCTCAACCTGCATGAACTCACCCGCGACCACGACCTGTCCGCGTTCGTCCTCTTCTCGTCCCTCAGCGGTACGGTCGGCGCGCCGGGGCAGGGGAACTACGCACCGGGAAACGCCTACCTCGATGCTCTCGCCCAGCAGCGCCGGGCCGCCGGTCTGCCGGCCACCTCCGTCGCCTGGGGCCGCTGGGCCGGGGCGGGCCTCGGCGAGGGCGATGCGGAGGACCGGTTCGAGCGGGTCGGCGCGCGTGCCATGGATCCCGAACTGGCCCTGGCCGGCCTGCGGCAGGCGCTGGACCACGACGAGACGTTCCTCGTCATCGCGGACATCGACTGGAGCCGCATGGTCTCCCACACCGCGACCCGCCGCCCGAACCCGCTGATCCGGGACCTGCCGGACTTCCGCGAGGACGAGCGGGCCGGCGGTGCCGCCGCCGACCGCCTCCCGGGTCTCCTGGCCGGGGACGGCAGCGACTCGGGCCGTACGTCCTCCTCCCAGGCCGCGAGGCTGCTCGCGCTGCCCCTGGCCGAGCGGTCCCGCGTGGTCCTCGACCTGGTACTCGCCGAGACCGCGACCGTGCTCGGCCACAGCGACACGAGCAGGATCCCCAAGGACCGCAGCTTCCAGGATCTCGGCTTCAACTCGATGAGCGCCGTGGACCTGCGTAACCACCTGGGGACCGCGACCGGGCTCGCCATGCCCGCCACCCTCGTCTTCGACTACCCGACCCCGGCCGCCCTCACCGCCCACCTCCTCGACCACCTCGGAGGTCAGGAGAGTCCGGAGGGGGCCACGGAGCGTGCCGTGATCAGGCACGCGGACGACGCGGACGACCCCATCGTGGTGGTCGGCATGAGCTGCCGCTTCCCCGGAGGGGTGTCGTCGCCGGAAGAGCTGTGGCAGATGCTCGTCTCCGGCAGCGACGGCATCACCGGCTTCCCCGCAGACCGTGGCTGGGACACCGCCGCGCT
Organism: Streptomyces lothianensis; assembly: GCF_047779955.1. NCBI lineage: Bacteria > Bacillati > Actinomycetota > Actinomycetes > Kitasatosporales > Streptomycetaceae > Streptomyces > Streptomyces lothianensis. Next base: position 2,441 of record NZ_JBLMKT010000102.1, read on the forward strand.
GTACGACCCGACGCGTGAGACGCCGAACACCTCATACGTCGACCAGGGAGGCTTCCTCCACAGCGCAGCGGACTTCGACCCGTCTCTCTTCGGGATCTCGCCGCGCGAGGCCCTGGCCATGGACCCGCAGCAGCGCCTGCTCCTCGAGTCCACCTGGGAAGTCCTCGAGCGCGCCGGCATCGACCCGCTGTCCCTCCAGGGCAGCCGTACGGGAGTGTTCGCCGGCACCAACGGCCAGGACTACGGCGACGTGGTCCAGGACGCCGACGACTCCCTCGCCGTACACGGCGTCACCGGCAACCTCGCCAGTGTCCTGTCCGGCCGGCTGTCGTATGCCTTCGGTTTTGAGGGTCCGGCGGTGACGGTCGACACGGCGTGTTCGTCGTCGCTGGTGGCCCTGCATCTGGCGGGCCAGGCGCTGCGCACGGGTGAGTGCGACATGGCGCTCGTGGGTGGTGTGACGGTGATGTCGACACCGGCGGGTTTCGTGGAGTTCTCCCGGCAGGGTGGTCTCGCGGCCGACGGTCTCGTGAAGGCCTTCGGGGACGGCGCGGACGGCACCGCCTGGGGCGAGGGTGTCGGGATGCTGCTGGTGGAGCGGCTGTCGGACGCCCGCCGTAGCGGCCATGAGGTGCTGGCGGTGGTGCGGGGTTCGGCGATCAACCAGGACGGCGCG
>NZ_JBLMKT010000103.1:0-2948 GCF_047779955.1 Streptomyces lothianensis
TCGGGCAGCGCGAGCGGGGCCTGGAGCGTGAGATCGTCAAGGACCGGACAGCCGATGCGGTCGCCGGCGTGCAGCGCCAGCTCGACGAAGGCGGTGCCCGGCAGCAGTACCGTCCCGAAGACAGTGTGGTCCGCGAGCCAGGGGTGGGTGTCCAGGGAAAGACGGCTCGTCAGGACGAGCCCGTCGCCGCCGGCGAGGAGCACTTCGGCGCCCAGCAGCGGGTGCTCGGCCGTCCGAAGCCCGAACCCGGACGGGTCGCCCGTCACGGCTCCGGACAGAAGCCAGTAGTGCTGGTGGTCGAAGGCGTACGTGGGCAGGTCGGTGCGCTGGGCGCCGGTTCCTGCGTAGTACGTCGTCCAGTCGACCTGGGTGCCGTGGGTGTGGAGTTCAGCGAGGGCCGTGACGACCGCGTCCGTCTCGGGGCGGTTCTTGCGGAGCGCCGGGACGAAGACGGTGTCCGCGTCAGCGGTGGTGGTGTCCTGGGCCATGGCGGACAGGACACCGCCGGGGCCGAGTTCGAGGTAGGTGGTGACGCCCTGGGATTCCAGGTGTCCGATGCCGTCCGCGAAACGCACCGCCTCACGGACATGCCTCACCCAGTAGTCGGCGGTGAGGAGGTCGTCCCCGGCCAGCTCCCCGGTGAGGTTGGAGACCACGGGAATCCGCGGGGCGTGGAACGTCACCCGCTCGACCACGGTCCGGAACTCGTCCAGCATGGGTTCCATGCGCGGCGAGTGGAACGCGTGGGAGACCTTCAGCTTCTTCGTCTTCTCGAACCGGGACGCGATCTCCTCGACCGCGTTCTCGTCGCCGGAGATCACGACGGAGGTCGGGCCGTTGACCGCCGCGATCGACACACCGTCCGTGAGGAGGGGGAGGATCTGGTTCTCGGTTGCCTGGACGGCGACCATGGCTCCGCCGGTGGGCAGGGCCTGCATCAGCCTGCCCCGCGCCGCCACCAGGGTCGCCGCGTCCTCCAGGGACCACACACCCGCCACATGAGCGGCAGCCAACTCACCGATCGAATGCCCGAGGAGATAGTCCGGGGTGATGCCCCAGTGCTCCATCAGCCGGAACAACGCCACCTCGACCGCGAACAACCCAGCCTGCGTGAACACCGTCTGGTCCAGCAGGTCCGACTCGGCGTCGAACACGACGTCCTTGACCGGACGGTCCAGGTGCCGGTCCAGTTCCGCGCATACGGCGTCGAACGCCTCCGCGAACACGGGGAACGCCTCATACAGTTCACGGCCCATACCGGCCCGCTGCGAACCCTGACCCGAGAACAGGAACGCCGAACGACCCGCCGACACCGTCCCCCGGACCAGACCCGGGGCCGTGCCGCCGGATGCCAGGGCTTCGAGTCCTCGAAGGAGTGCGTCCCGGTCCCCGGCCACGACTGCGGCGCCGTGTTCGAAGTGCGAGCGGGTCGAGGCCAGGGACCAGCCGATGTCGGTGATCGAGGCCTTGTCGTCCGTACGCACACGTGCGAGCAACCGCTCCGCCTGACCCGCCAGGGCCTGCGGCGACTTCGCCGACAGCACCCACGGCACCACCGGAAGCACAGCCGCCGATTCCTCGGTGACCTCCGGCTCCTCCTCCACCGCCTCCAGAATCACGTGCGCATTCGTCCCGCTGACGCCGAACGAAGAGACGGCGGCGCGGCGCGGGCGGTCGTCCGTTTCCGGCCAGTCACGGGCCTCGGACAGGAGCTCGATGGCCCCGGCCTCCCAGTCCACCTTCGTGGAGGGACGACCGACGTGCAGGGTCTGCGGCATGCGGCCGTGGCGCATGGCCATGATCATCTTGATGATGCCGGCGACACCTGCGGCGGCCTGGGTGTGGCCGATGTTCGACTTCAGCGAGCCCAGCCACAACGGGCGGCCGTCCTCGTCCCGCTCCTGACCGTAGGTGGCGAGCAGCGCCTGGGCCTCGATCGGGTCGCCCAGCGTCGTACCCGTACCGTGCGCCTCCACCGCGTCCACATCCGCCGCTGACACACCCGCATTGGCGAGTGCGGCGCGGATGACACGCTGCTGGGAGGGACCGTTCGGGGCGGTGAGGCCGTTGGACGCGCCGTCCTGGTTGATCGCTGAACCGCGTACGACGGCGAGGACCTGGTGGCCGTTGCGGCGGGCGTCCGACAGCCGCTCCACGAGCAGCATGCCGACACCCTCCGACCAGCCGGTGCCGTCCGCGTCGTCGGAGAACGACTTGCAGCGGCCGTCGGCCGCGAGACCGCCCTGGCGCTGGAAGTCGATGAAGGCGGTGGGAGTGGCCATGACGGTGACACCGCCCGCGAGCGCCATGTCGCACTCGCCGGAGCGCAGCGCCTGCGCCGCCAGGTGCAGGGCGACCAGCGAGGACGAGCAGGCCGTGTCGACCGTGACCGCCGGGCCCTCCAGACCCAGCGTGTACGCGATACGGCCGGTGACGACGCTGCCGGTGTTCCCGATCCCGAGGAACGCCTCCACGCCCTCCGGCACGGCGTTCGGCGACATCGCGTAGTCGTGGTACATCAGGCCCGCGAAGACGCCCGTACGGCTGCCGCGCAGCGTGGCGGGTGCGATACCGGCCTGTTCCATGGCCTCCCAGGACGATTCGAGCAGCAGCCGCTGCTGCGGGTCCATGGCCAGGGCCTCGCGCGGGGAGATCCCGAAGAACGCCGGGTCGAAGCGACCGGCCTCATGCAGGAACCCGCCTTCCAGGGAGAGCTCCTGGTGCTCCGCGTTCGTGTCGAGCAGGGCGTCGAGGTCCCAGCCTCGGTTGGTGGGGAAGGGGGTGATGCCGTCGGTGGCGGTGTTGACGAGGTTCCAGAGGTCGTCGGGGGTGGTGACGTTGCCGGGGTAGCGGCAGGCCATGCCGACGATGGCGATGGGTTCGTCGTCGGGGTTGGTTGTGGTGGTGGGGGTGGTGGCTTGGTGGGTGGTGGTGTCGTTGAGGAGTTC
>NZ_JBLMKT010000104.1:0-2825 GCF_047779955.1 Streptomyces lothianensis
TCCTTGACAAGGTCGCCGCCTACTGCCGACGAATCTCTGACTCAGGTCACTAGGGATGCTCCGGGTTGTCGGGCGTGCCGCGCATGCCCGCCTCGGTCAGCCGGGCCGCCAGTCGTTTCAGTCCGCGGTAGGCGGCCGTGCGTACCGCGCCCGGCCGCTTGCCGAGCACCCGCGCCGCTGCGGGTGCGTCGAGGCCGATGACCACGCGCAGGAGTACCGCTTCGGACTGGTCGCGGGGCAGTTCGGCGATGAGGGCGAGGGCGCGTTCGGTGGAGAGGGATTCCAGGGCCGCCGCGGAGGTGTCGTGCGGGCCGGGGAGGTCGAGGAGGTCCTGTTCGTAGGGGACGTGCTGGGGGCGTACCTTGCGGCGGCGCAGCAGGTCGAGGGCGCGGTGGCGGGCGATGACGGCGGTCCAGGCGCGGAACCCGGCGCCGTCGCCCTTGAACCGCCCGAGGTCGCGGGCGATCACGAGCCACGCCTCGGCCGCCACGTCCTCGGCCTCGTCGCCGACGAGCCCGCGTACGTAGGCGAGCAGTCCGGGCTGTACGAGGCGATAGGCGGTGGCGAAGGCCTGCTCGTCCCCGCCCTGGGCCTGCAGCACCGCAGCCCCGAGCCCCCCGTCCCCGCCGCCTGCCGCCCGCCCCACTCGCTCCCCAACTCCGCCCGCAGCACTGCCCGTCGTGCCCACGCCCCTCTGTGCAGTACTGCGCCACAGAGCACAGAAACGTCACAGGAGGCCTGGTGGCAGGTGCCGCTGCCGGGTGCCTCGCCCAACTCCCTTGTCTCGCGCGGATATGCGGCAGGGGTGAATGGTTGTATGGATGCCCCGGGTTCGGTTCATGAGATGTCCTACGTTCCGTTTCGGTGACGGAGAGGAGTTCCGGACCGCTGTGACAGAGGGGATCGGTTGATCTCTGGAACAGCAAGGAGAACAGGTTCATGGGTGCGCGTACACGGGAGCGTCGGCCGGTGGGAAGGGGCGAGGACAGCGGCGGGGGCAGGGGCCGGGGCCGGGGGAAAGCTGCGGCCCGGCGGCGTGGTGCGCGTGGCGGACGTGTGGTGCTCGGGGCTCTGGCGCTGAGTTCCGGGGCCGCGCTCGCGTACTGGGAGGACGAGCGGGCGGCGGATTCCGCCGGTGGGGCGACGGAGGAGGCGGAGAGCGCCGCGGAGGCCTCGCCAAGTCCCAGTTCGAGTCCCAGCCCCAGTCCGACGCCCAGCCCCAGTGTGAGCCCCAACCCGAGTGCGAGTCCCAGTCCGAGTGCGAATCCCAGCAAGAAGGCCTCGCCGAAGCCGAGTCCTTCGCCGGAGAAGCCCTCCACCATTCCCGTGCCGGAGACCGGGCCCGGCACGTTCGATGTCGCGGAGGCGAGCGGGGCGACCGTGGGCAGCGGCAGCCGGGTGCGGCGCTACAAGGTGCTTGTCGAGGACGGGATCGCCATCGACAGTGATGCCGCGGCCGCCGAGGTCTCCGCGATCCTCGCGGACCGGCGGGGGTGGACGCGGGACGGGGTCAACTCGTTCCGGCTGGTGAGCTCCGGCTCGTACGACTTCGTGGTGAAGATCGCGACGCCCGGTACGACCGATGAGATCTGCGGCGCCGCCGGGCTGCTGACGCGCGGTGAGGTCAACTGCAGTGTCGGCAAGGACGTCGTCGTCAACCTCAAGCGGTGGGTGCTGGGTTCGCCGCAGTTCGACGGGCCGATCGACGGATACCGGGCGCTGATCGTCAACCACGAGGTGGGGCACCGGATCGGGCACGGCCATGAGACCTGCCCGGGCGAGGGGCGCCCGGCGCCCGCGATGATGCAGCAGATCAAGGGGCTCAAGGGCTGCGTCTCCAATGCCTGGCCGTACGAGGCGGACGGGACATACCTGGGCGGACCCGCGGTCCCGTGAGGGGTCCGGGGGATGCGTGAGGGATACGTGAGGCGTATGGGAGTGATACAAGGGGTCAGCGGTGTGACGGATGCGGGGCCGCGCACGCTTGGTGAGGTGAGATGAGTGCGAATCCGCCCCCGCGCGAGGGGGATTCCGGTGAGTACGGGGCGGCGGACAAGGCCGGCCTCGAAGCCCTCGGCGCCCTCTTCGCGGCCGCCCGCGGCGGCGCGGGTGCGGCGCCGGCGGGCGATGAGGCACGCATCGGCGCCACGGATGAGGCCGATGCCGCCCCCGGGGCCGGGAGCAAGGCCGAGGCCGAGGCGGTCGCCGCGTTCCGCCGGGCGCGCGATGCCGGAGCGCACCGCGGGGCCCGTACGCGGCGCAGGGACGACTGGCGGCCGCGTTCGGCGGCCCGGCGGCTCGCATGGCGGGCCGGGATCGGCGCGGTGCTCGCCGGGCTGACCGTGGGCGGTGCGGCCGTCGCGGGGACCGGGATGGCGGGCGGCGACTCCGGTGAATGGGCCGGTGGCGGCGCGGTGCCCGCCGCGGCGAGTCTGTAGGACTCGGGAGGGGCGGGCCCCGGGGCAGGGGCCGAAGGTCGGCCCGGGGCGGCGGAGGAGTCCGTACGGTTGATGAATCAGGGGGAAGGCAGACAATGAGCGTGGTACGCAAGGCAGTCGGACTGTGCCTGGTCGCAGGCCTGGCGGATCGGGGAGCGGGCTCGGCGGCGGGCTGCTCGATGCGTAGGGGCGTGTCGGTGCGCAGAGAGTCCGGATCCGTATGAACGCGACTCAGATCCTCGTGGACGCGGCGGTGATCGTCTCCGTCGCCGCGAGCATCACGCTGGCCCCACGCGCCCTCGCGCGCACCCCACGCGCCCTCGCGCGCACCCCGCGCACCCCGCGCACCCCGCGCACCCCGCGCACCCCGCGCACCCCGCGCACCCC
>NZ_JBLMKT010000105.1:0-2586 GCF_047779955.1 Streptomyces lothianensis
TGCCGTCGGCGGCGTCGGCGAAGGCTTTGACGCGGCCGTCGGTGGCGAGTCCGCCTTGGCGGGAGAACTCGATGAACGCGCCGGGGGTGGACATGACGGTGACGCCGCCGGCGAGTGCCATGTCGCATTCGCCGTTGTGCAGGGCCTGGACGGCGAGGTGCAGGGCGACCAGGGAGGAGGAGCAGGCGGTGTCGACGGTGACGGCCGGGCCCTCGAGTCCGAACGTGTAGGACAACCGACCCGACACCACACTCGCCGCATTGCTGGTCATCGACAGGCTGTCGGCGTCGGTGACACCCAGCAGGAGGGTGGCGTAGTCCTGGCCGTTGGTGCCGGTGAAGACGCCCGTGCGGGTGCCGCGTACCGATGCCGGATCGATGCCGGACCGCTCGAACGCCTCCCACGACGTCTCCAGGAGCAGCCGCTGCTGCGGATCCATGCCCATGGCCTCGCGCGGCGAGATCCCGAACAGGGCGGGGTCGAAGTACCCGGCCTCGTAGAGGAATCCGCCCTGGTCGACGTACGAGGTGTCGGGTGCCGAGCGCGTCGGGTCGTACAGCCGCTCCAGGTCCCAGCCACGGTCCACCGGGAAGCCGGAGACCGCGTCCTTGCCCGCCGCGAGCAGCTCCCACAGCTGCTCGGGGGTGTTCACCCCGCCGGGGAAGCGGCAACTCATGCCGACCACCGCGATGAGGTCGTCGTCGGTGCCGCGGTGCGTCGAGGACGTCGTCGACAGCCCCGTGTCCGGGCCGGCACCGATACCGACACCGATTCCGGCACCGTCGTCGGCGCCGATGAGCTCGGTACGGAGATGGCGCGCGAGGGCCTCGGGCGACGGGTGGTCGTAGGCGAGGGTCGCGGGCAGCGACAGGCCGGTGACGGCCTTGAGACGGTTGCGCAGTTCGACCACGGCAAGCGAGTCGAACCCGAACTCCTGGAAGGCGCGCGTGGGCTGCACCGCCTCGGCACCGGAGTGGCCGAGGACGGCGGCGGCTTCCGTACGCACCAGCTTGAGGAGGAGGTGGTGCTGCTCGTGGGGCGACAGGCCGCGCAGCCGCCCGAGGAACTCCGAGCTGTTGTCGTCCTTGTCCTGCCGCGCCCGCTCGACCGCCTCGTTCAGAGCCCTGACCTCGGGGATCTCGGAGATCAGGGGCTGGGGGCGGACGGCGGTGAAGCGAGGGGTGAACCGTTCCCAGTCGACGTCCGCCACGGTCAGGCAGGCGGCGTCGGAGGCGGCGGCGCGTTCGAGGGCCGACAGCGCGAGATCGGGGTCCATGAGCGGCAGTCCGCGCTTGCGCATCAGCTCGCCGGCCTCGCCGTCGGCCATGCCGCCACCGCCCCAGGCACCCCAGGCGAGGGACGTGGCGGCCAGGCCACGGGAGCGGCGCCGCTCGGCGAGGGCGTCGAGGACGGCGTTGGCGGCAGCGTAGGCGCCCTGGCCCGCACTGCCCCACACGCCCGCGCTGGAGGAGAAGAGGATGAAGGCGTCAAGCGGCTGTTCGTCGTCGAAATACTCGTCCAGGAGGACCGCGCCACGCACCTTGGCGTCCTGGACGGCCTCGAGTTCCCGGGCCTCCAGGTCGACGACCGCGCAGGTCGGGCCGATGCCCGCTGTATGTACGACAGCGGTGATCGTCTCGCCGTCCGCGCGCAGTCCGTCGAGCAGTCGGTGCAAGGCGTCGCGGTCGGCGACATCGCAGGCCGCGATCGTCACTCGTACGCCGGTGGCGGTCAGTTCGGTGTGGAGGTCCGCCGCACCGGGCGCGTCCAGGCCACGTCGGCTGGTGAGGACGAGATGCTCGGCGCCGCTGTCCGCGAGGCGGCGGGCGACGCGGCTGCCGAGGGCGCCCGTGCCGCCGGTGACGACGACGGTGCCGCGGGGCGTCCACGCCGGGGACGGCGTGGCGGGTGCGGCGCCTGATGCAGTGCCAGGCGCGGCGCCTGGTGTGGTGCCGGGTGTGGTGCCGGGTGCGGCGGACGGTATGCGGGCGAGTCGGCGGACGTACGCACCGGAACCGCGCACGGCCACCTGGTCCTCGTCGCCGCCTGCGGCGAACACCGCGCACAGGCGTGCGGCGGCCCGGCCGTCGAACTCCTCCGGCAGGTCGACAAGACCGCCCCAACGATGCGGCAGTTCGAGCCCGGCGACCCGGCCGAGCCCCCACACGGCGGCCTGCTCCGGGCCCGTGACCCGGTCCGCGCCCCCGATGGAGACCGCGCCCCGGGTCACACACCACAGCGGCGCCGCAACGTCCGCGTCACCGAGCGCCTGGACGAGGACGACCGTTTTGTGCAGGCCGAGGAGGGAGACGACACCGGTCACGGGCTCTTCGCTCGTCGCCTTGGCAAGCGCTGCGGCGAGCTCCGGACGCTCGGGACGCTCGGCAACGGCGATACGGGCCACCTCGGCGCCATGCTCGACCAGGGCGGCGGCGACGGCGTCCGCCTGCGGGCCGTCGGCTGCCGGGCCGTCGGGGGCCGCGAGCAGCCAGCGGCCGGTGAGGGTGACCGGGTTGGTGGTTGTGGTGTGCAGGGGCTTCCAGGTGGCGTGGTAGCGCCAGTTGTCGATGGTGGACTGCCGGCGCC
>NZ_JBLMKT010000106.1:0-2340 GCF_047779955.1 Streptomyces lothianensis
TACCACTCTCCGAAACCGCACCGGCAGGCCTCGCCGCCGCAGGCATCGAGACACCTCGGATGAAAGCCCTCCCACAAAGGCTCACCGGCGACATGGAGCGCCTCGACCTGCCAAGACAAGCCCGCACCGAACCTGGCCGCACCGAACCTGCCCGCACGGATGTCGGCGGGGGAGAGGAAAGCACCAAGAGCTATGACGTCTTCGCTCCCCGCCAGCCACGCGCAACCAAGGACTCGCCGCCGGAGGAGCACATAAGCGCCCCTCCGGAAGCAGTGCTGCACGGACACGAGGAATCCGAACCACAGGCACCAGCACCCGGCGACAACGCCGCCCAGGATCGGCACCACCAGCTTCTCCTGGACGACGAGACCGAGGACACCCCCACCACTCCAGAACCCCCCGGGCTCGAAAACGCACAGCGCGAGCACACGGGACCACCGCCAGCGCAAGCACCCCCCTCAGCGGTCGACGACGGAGCAGACGCGACGGCCACGCAAGTCACCACCGTCGATCGGTACTTCCTGGCCTGGGAGGCCTACCAGCAGCAGATGGGTGCGGAACCGTCGGTCGAGGAGTTGGCCAAGCACCTCAAGGAGAACGGGATCCACAGCCCGAAGGGCACACCGGTATCCGCAGCCGGGCTGCGCCGCTACCCGCTCAGCTTTCGCCTGTACGCGGTCTATGCCCAGCTGCGCGACGAACTCGACGGGGAGCCGACACCGCAGCAAGTCGCCGACGGAGCTGCCCTGAGGGGCATCACAGGCCAGTACAACCGTCCCATCGATGCGCAGACACTCTCCGGCCGGGAGGACTACATGCGCGACTTTCGCCGACGCTACGCGCTCCTCACGCCGCAGCGGAGCCCGAGTGCCTGACCCTCAAGTCGGCTGCGCAGCCCGCGCACAGTGCACACCAGGTCCAACAACCGTCTGACGCACCACTGTGCAGACCCTGCGCAAGACCTCTGCGCAGGGTCTGTGCCCGCCTGCGGAGAAGGCACCACTCCACCAACGAAATGATCACTGCGCATAGTTGAGCGGGGTCCACTCAATCCTGAACAGTGACACCGCCCCCGGCACAGCCGACGAGGCGAAGGGCTGGGCAAGCCTCGACGGCTGTGCCGGCCTGCGTGTGCATGAACATAGACGTATCCCGCCGTCTGACGGGGCCCGCTCTCATCCACCAAGCTCACGAAACGGCCTTCAGCGTTTACCGCGGCGAAGTGCAGTCCACTCACTCCAAGGTCCACTTCTCCTGCTTTAGCGCCCGTTCCAGGCGACGCCGAGCCCGGTCCTTCGCACGCTCATCACGCACCTCCTGAACCGCTTCCCGCATCTTCTCCAAGGACAGGAAGCGCACCGGCTGCGGCAAGTTCTCGTCCTCATGGATCTTCTGGATCGTTGCATGCTGATCTACTTCGCGGTACTTCGGCTCGGTCGTCTCCGTGCCCGGAATGAACTCCGCCACCCTGTAGGTGTACGGGGGGTTGAACTGGTACACCCTTCGCTCAGCTTGCTGCGCACTCAAGGGGCCTCGGTTTGGGCGTAGTTGGTTTCGAAGGTGAGCAGTTGCGTCCCGCCGTCGGCGGCGCAAGCTTTGATCGCGTCGAGGAGTCCTCGGGTGACGACACGGGGTGTGGTCGTGTCCGCGTATGCGTCTGCCTCCTCCACGGTGACCCCCATGCCCTCGGGCCACCGCTTCCGGATCATCAACGGCTCCCGCTCACCCAGCACCTTGATCAAAAGACAGCGGGGCTCACTGTGATCCGAATTTTTGATCGTGTCCGTGCTGAACATTTTCCCGTCGATCTCAACCCACACATCACGCTTCGCCATGAATGCACCCACCCCGAATTCCATGAACCCGAAGTTTTCCGCACAACGTGCGGCTGGGTTATCGTCACCTCAGCTCGTGCCGATATGGAGTGTGCGGGTCAGGCCCGGCGCCCTGAGTTTGCGTTCTGGGGGAGTACGGCCGGGCCGCTCCACCCTCTCCGAACCGCCTTCCACCCGGGGCACGCTGCGCTCCTCGTCGCCGTCCCTCGTGAGGCGGGGACGGCTCAGGCCGTCTGACGGCCGCCCAGGGCCCTTCACGGGGGCGCCGGTTGAGGAGGGGATCATGGTGAGTGGGGTTGCGTACCCCAACTCGGGTGTGCAGTAGTCGTCTTACTCAGCTCAATAAGGCGCAGCGGGAAAGGCCGGAATGCGCGAAAGCGAATCGGCCAGAGAGTCACCGGAATTAACGGACTCTCAGAAAACGGGAAGCCGAAAAGCAAACCGACCACATCCCGTAGCCAGCCCCAGGAATTCGCGGAGCGAATTTCTGCAGGCCGAATTGCGG
>NZ_JBLMKT010000107.1:0-1824 GCF_047779955.1 Streptomyces lothianensis
CTGACTCTGTCGGGGATCTTGGCGGTCTGCTCAGTCTCTGGCGGACCGCCAGGACCTCGGCCGGGTGATTCCGTGCTGGTCCAGGTAGTTCTGGAAAGCGGTCGGCGGCCTCGACGGAGGTGATTCTCCCGTCGGTGGCCGTCGGCTGAGGCGCTCGATGTTTGCGGCGATGGCTGTGAACACGTGCTGTAAGTGGGCTTTGTGCTGTCCCCGGTAGCGGCAGTGGCGCATGCCGTGTCCGTGGGCGAGCTCGTTGATGGTGCCTTCCACTCCGGAGCGGACCGCGTAGCGGGCCTGCCATTGGGGTGTCTGCTGCTCGGCGCGGACGCGGAGTTGCAGGTCGCGGAGTTCTCGCGGGGGAAAGCCCACGCTCCGGGCGTTGTCGGCGGTGGTCGTGCAGCGGGTGCGGACCGGGCAGGGACGGCACTGGCTCTTGGTGAACCGCGCGATGATCAGCGGTGCCGCGGTGGGTGAGGAGGTCGGGTAGGGGCCGTGCCATCCCGCGCTGGTCTCGCCCTGCGGGCAGGTGACCTGGCGGCGGTCGAAGTCGATGTGGAAGTCGTCGCGGCCGAAGCCGTTGTTCCTGCGGTTCTGGCGGGTGGTGTTGACCGGCAGTGGTCCGGTGACCGTGACCTGGTGTTCGCGGGCTGCCTGTTCCAGACGGACCAGGGAGGTGTAGCCGCCGTCGACCAGGTGTTCGGCGGGCAGCAGCCCGCGGCGCCCCAGCCGGGTGTGGATGCCGGGCAGCGCCTTCGCGTCGTAGCCGGTGGCGTCGGTGGTGGCCACATCTGTGATCACGTTGACGCCGTCGGGATCACAGGTCTCGGTGAGATGTGCGACGAACCCCTTCCACCGGGTGTCGCCGCGGCGCGCGTAGCGGGCGCTGACGTCGTAGGGCGAGACGACAGCGACGGCCGAGGGCGGCAGCCCGCCGTCCTCGGCGGTGCGCCAGCGCAGGCGGCCGGCCCCGTTGCGGTAGTAGTTCTGCACCATGATCTGCCGCAGGGCCTGGACGCGGGGACCGGACAGGCGTTCCGGCCCGTGCTGCCCGAGGTGCTCGATCAGCCGGACGGCGTCGCCTCCGGTGGCGAGGGTCCTGGTCTTGGGGCGGGTGGGGTTCTTGCCCAGTCGGACCGGGCGGCCGTAGCGGCGTCCCCACTCCTCGTCGACCAGGCCGGCCAGCAGGTGCGACGCTGTGCCGGCCAGTTCTTCCAGCGCGGCGCGGACGGCCTCGGTGACCAGTTCCAGCCGGGTCAGGTCGCGGACCGCGGCCAGGACGTGGGTGGCGTCCGTGCGCTGGGTGGTGCGCTCGCGGACGAGACCGGCCTCCTTCAGACGCGCGAGCGCGAGATCGAGGAGACGGTCGGCCCGCCCGTCCTCGGTGAGACGGTCGCGGAAGTCGGACAGCACGCTGTGGTGGAAGCCGGGATCGTCCAGCTCCATGGCCAGCGCGTACTTGAAATCAATGCGACAGCGAACCGCCTCGGCCGCCTGCCGGTCCGACAGACCGAGCAGGAACTGGAGCACACAGACGGTGGCCAGCTGAGCAGGTGAGAGGCCGGGGCGGCCGTCGCGCGGGTACCAGTCGGCGAAGTCCTCGTCACGCCACAGCCCGCCCAGGTGGTCTCTCACCCACATCGCCGTCGTACCGCCCGGGTTGCTTGCCCGCGCCATCTGCGCGGTCAGAGACGGGACTTGCTCACCAGAACGGGCGTGGAGCGACAACGGGCACCTCGACAACTGCATCGGTTCCTGAACAGAGCCGAGCATGCCCGTTGATCACGCTGCCCCGCCGGGGATCCTCAAGATCCCCGACAGAGTCAG
>NZ_JBLMKT010000036.1:0-212772 GCF_047779955.1 Streptomyces lothianensis
GCCCCTCGGCCCGCTACGTGGGCCCGCCGACCCGCACCCTGGACGACGTCCAGGGTTACGAGGCCTGACCCAGTGCCGGGCCCGCGCCCAGGCCCCACGCCCACGCCACGCCCTCGTGGACGTGGGCGTGGCTGTGGGCGCGTACGGCCCCTTGCGGTACGGAGGTTCCCGTATCGCAAGGGGCCGGGCCGTCAGCTGATCGCCTGGTAGCCGGCGAATGCGAGGGATGCCTCCTTGTAGGTCGTGTGCCCGGTGTCCACTTCGTGGTTGCCGAGGAAGCGCAGGCGGCCGGACCCGGCCGTCGTGGCGAAGAAGTCGAGCGGGTTGCCGCTGTTGTCCGCATCCGGTGCGAGGGCGAACTGCGGCACGGTGTCGGTGGACCAGTTCCAGCCGATGCTGCTGCGCTCGTCCACGCTGATGTCGTAGCCGTACTCGTTCTCCCTGCCGTGGAAGACGAAGAGGCCGCCGGTGTCAGGCCGGTCGTACCGGACCACCAGGTCCGCCTGACCGTCCTTGTTCCAGTCGCCCGGTGCCGCCAGCGTGACTTCGCCGACCGTGGAACTGCCGGTGGCGATGGGGTCGTCCGGTCCCGCCAGGAGCACCGGTTCGCGGTCGCTGTCGAGGCGTCGGTCGGGGTTCCCGTAGTAGAGCCAGATGTGTGTGCTGTCGTTGACGAGCAGGTCGGGGTAGCCGGGAATGTCCTCGGTTCCGTCGCCGTCCGTGTCGATGCCGCCGTCGACGTCGCCGATCGCGAGGATCTGCTTGGCGCCGCCTGACCAGTGGTTGTTCGCCGGATCGTAGACAGTCAGCTCCTGACGTGTGTACGCCGTGCTGCAGTCGGTGCAGGCGAAACCGAAGCCGCTGTTGGGGTGCAGCCACAGGCGGCTTGTGCCGGTGGCGCTGTCCGGCCGGAGGGCGATGAGGTCCTCGTATCCGTCGCTGTTCCAGTCGCCGCGGTGGCTGATCAGGACGTCGTTCCAGTTGTGGTTCGAGGCGGTCCTGTCCGCCTCGGTGACGGTGCCGTCGCCCGCCCCGTAGAAGCGGCGCAGTGTGCCGTCCTTGTCGACGCCCCACAGGTCGGCGTTGCCGTCGCCGTTGAGGTCACCGGGCTTGTCGGGGGTCTTGGGGCCGTTGGCGTAGAACAGGTAGACGGCGGTGTCGGAGGGGTTGTTCGCCTTGTCGTAGCTCTTGGCGTAGACCTGGTTGGCTCCCGTGTTGGTGGGCGTCAGCTTGATGCTCACGGAGCCGCCCGGGCCGGACGGTGTGGCGGTGCGGCGGGTGGAGTCCCAGTCGGTCCAGTACTCGTACTTGGTGACGTCGGAGACCCCGCCGCTGGAGAGGGTGAAGGTGCCTTCGGTCCGCACGGAGCTGGTGTTGTAGGGCCAGCCGTCACTGCCGTCGGGGAACTGGGTGGAGGTCACGCCCGGTGGATAGGAGGGACGGTCGGGATCGAAGACGAAGCGGCAGGTGGTGCTGGGCGTCCAGCTGGACGAGGCGGTGGAGTCCTGGGCGCGGACCTTCCAGCCGAAGATGCCGCCGGCCTTGTCGAGGGCGGCTGCCAGGGTCGCCTTCGGCACCCTCACCTTGGCGATGGTGCCCGAGGAGACGGAGACGGTCTGGTCGAAGATCTCGGCGCCGCCGGCGTAGCTGTTGTTGCCCCACAGCCGGAACTGCGCCTTGACGGTGCCGCCGTCGCGGTCGGAGACCTTGGCGGTGAGGTAGACGTCGGTGTTGCCGATGATCGGGTACGGCGATGTCGTGTCGCAGCCGGTGCTCGGGTTGGTGTCCAGGCTGCCGGGAACGTCGGGAACGGTGTTGTAGGTCGTGGAGAGCACCGCGCTGGTGGCGGTGAAGCGCTTGTAGGCGAACCGGTCGCCCTCACTTGTGGCACGCATCCCCAAGGTGATGTTGTTCCACTTGGAGGACTGCGCCTTCTTGGCTCCGGTGGTCACGTCGAAGGCCAGGTTGCCCGCGGGGCAGGAGGAGCTGTAACCCTTGGCCTCGCTGACGGTGTCAAGCTTCTGGGCCCAGGAGGGCTGTTTGTTCCAGGTGGTGGCGGAGCTGATGCCCCCGGTGAGCCAGAGCTGGACCTCCCGGTGGGTGCAGGAGTACGAGTAGGCGTTCTTGATCCGGAAGACGGAGCTGGAGATCACCTTGTTGGTGTTCCAGAGGTTGTTGGTGTCCATCCGGAAGAACGAGCGGGAGGTGCCGTCGCCGGGGTTGCCGACCCGGGCGTAGGAGGTGACGGAGTCGCCGTCGCCCTCCTGCCAGCCGTTGCCGTTGTAGAAGCCGGTGTTGGCGGCGCTGGAGTAGGCGATCGTCCAGGCTTCGCGTGCCCCGGAGACGGACGGGTCGATGTAGACCGGATACCGGGTGCCTGGGCCTCTGAGGACATCGGTGTCGGGGGTCAGGGCCAGGTGGCCCGCCTCGATGTCGGTGCCCATGGCGGCCTTCTTCGCGCCATAGGGCGGCTCGAAGTCGTGTGCGGGCGGCGGGGGCGGGGGTTCGGTGCTGCGGGCAGATGATGCCGCGGGCCGGGAGCTGTCCCACATCATCGGGGTCGGCGCTGTGAACACCTCCTGTCCGGCCGGGTTGACGGCCCGGAGACTCCCGTGCTTGTCGGCCTCGACGCGCAGTCCCTTCGTGTCCAGGGGCAGCTTGATCTTCCTGAGGGCCGGGTTGGCCGCCGCCTTCGCATTGCGCACGATGAGGAGCTGGCCGAATCCGGCCGATCCCGCCGTGAGCTTCAGGTCCACGTCCGGGAGGACGTCACGGTAGACGACGCTGTCACCGTCCACGTCGGGTGCCGGCAACTTCCCTGGCCAGGACCAGGAAAGGCTCCGGCCGTCACGGGTGACGGTGGCCAGGGGGCCCTTGCCGCCGCCGGAGAAGATCACGCCGACCTCGGTCGCCTTGGCCGAAAATGTGCCGTTCTTGTTCCGCGTCAGCGTGGTGTCGATGTCGACGAACTTGCCTCCGCGGCGGACCCGCTGAGCGGTCGCGAACTGATCTGTGGTGAATGAGCCGTCCGGGTTGGCGAAGGTCTGCGCGGTCTCGGATCTCCGGGACAGGACCTCCACCCGTTTGCCCGACTCGACGGCCTCGGCGAGCGCCTTGGCCTCCTCGGTCGCCTGTTTTTGCGGTGCCGGAGGGGCGGCGGGTGGCTGTCCTGCGGCGGGAGCCGCGCCGAGCAGGGGTGCGGCCAGGGCCACGGCAAGGCCTGCCCCGAGCAGCGCGGTTCGCCTTCTGCGTATACCTGATGGCTCTCTAGATTTTCTTTTCATGGTGTCTCCTTTTCAGTTCCTTCACAACTCATTTCCTGGGGTTGCCCCTCCCGACGCCTGAGCGGGAGGAATGGTTGTACGGGGGGGGGCAAAGGAAAGCCGCAAGGATGTGGAGAGGCGGGAATTACCGCCGTTGAGGCCGGGTTGGGTCGCTTTGCCCCGTTCGGAAACCGGCAGGAGAGGCTTCCTCGTAATCTGCTGGTGGTCCCAGAATTCCGGTGATAGGTTCACGCCTGCTTTTCTGTCGTGTGGTTTCTGTGGGGGGAACTGTGACTCGATCGCGCCCTATGGCGTTTCGTCGTCCTGTGCGAGCGCTCGGGAGACGGGCGCGGATCATCGCCCTGCTGCTCGTCGCCTATCTGGTGGCCGGCCTGCTGGGTGGTCCGATAGCTGCGGCAGCGGAGTTGGAGCTGCGGAAGCTTCAGGAGCCGGACCCGGTGCCTGTCAGCGCGGTCAAGGGCCACAAGCTGAACAAGCCCGACGAGACGAAGAAGCATCCCTTCAGGCCTGATACGAGGGCGAGTTGGCCCACCCCGGGCATGGCTGTCGTGCCGGTGGGGGAGTCACCCAGGAAGCCTGGCCGGGGCAAGGCCGGATCCCTGCCGGTCGCGGCAGCCGAGGGCAAGGAGTCCGGGAAAAGGGCAGCGGTGGCCGCTGAGCAGGCCCAGGTCCAGATCCTCGACCGGAGTGCCGCACAGGCAGCCGGAGTCGATGGCATCCTCGTCGCGGTGCGCGGCCACGGCGACAAGAAGGGCAAGGCTGCCGTCGGGGTCACCCTCGACTACTCCAGCTTCGCGGGCATGTACGGCGGCGACTGGGCCTCCCGTCTGACGTTCCGTGAGGTACCTGCCTGCGCGCTGACCACTCCGGGCAAGAAGGGCTGTGCGCCCGGACGGAGCCTGCCGAGCCACAATGACGCGCAGCGGGAGACTCTCTCCGCCGAGATCGCCACCGATGTCACCACAGCTTCCGCGGACGAGACCGGGCAGCCGGTCCAGCAAGCCTCACCGGTCAGCCGGATCCGCACCTCCACGGTCGCCGACGGCGCCACACTGCTCGCCGTGACCGCCGCCCCCTCCGGCGCGAACGGTACTTTCTCCGCCACCTCGCTGTCCCCGTCGGGGAAGTGGGAGGTCGGTGGCTCGTCCGGCGGCTTCTCCTGGTCGTACGACCTGCAGACCCCGGACGTTCCGGGCGGACTCGGGCCGGATCTGGGCCTGTCCTACTCCTCGCTCGCCATCGACGGGCGCACCGCGGCGACCAACAACCAGGCCAACTGGGTCGGCGACGGCTGGTCGTTGTCGCCGGGCTTCATCGAGCGCCGCTACACCTCCTGCCAGGACGACAAGTCCGGCGGCAACAACCCCTCCCACAAGGTCGGCGACCAGTGCTGGAAGACCGACAACGCCACTCTGTCGCTGGGAGGCAGCTCCGGCGAGCTGGTGAAGGACGACGCCACCGGGGTGTGGAAGAAGAAGATCGACGACGGTACGCGGGTCGAGCGCTTCCACAACTCCGCGCTGGCCAACGGGGACAACGACAACGAGTACTGGCGGGTCACCGCACCTGACGGAACCCGCTACTACTTCGGCTACAACCGCCCCAACGGCTGGGCCGAGGGCAAGGCGGAGACCAACTCCACCTGGACCGTGCCGGTCTTCGGCAACCACGCCGGTGAGCCGTGCCATGCGAGCGCGTTCAAGGACTCGTGGTGCCGGCAGGCCTGGCGATGGAACCTCGATGCGGTGATCGACCCGCACGGCAACGCGATGACGTACTACTGGGCCAAGGAGTCGAACCACTACCAGCGCAACATCGACGCTTTGTACAAGGGCACGCTGACCTCGTACGACCGTGGCGGCTACCTGAAGCGCATCGAGTACGGACTGCGCAGCTCGAACTTCTACGGCACGCCCGCGGCGAAGGCGGACTTCACGGTCGCCGAACGCTGCCTGCCCACCGAGAGCTTCGACTGCGCGGCGGGCAAGTTCACCGAGTCGAACGCCAAGAACTGGCCGGATGTCCCCTTCGACCAGTACTGCGATGCCGACGACGCGTGCGAGTCGAATTCATCTCCCTCGTACTTCACGCGCAAGCGCCTGACCGGCGTCAGCACCTCGGTACGCAATGCCGGTGCCTATCAGAAGGTCGACTCGTGGGCGTTCACCCACCAGTTCCCCTCCACCGGTGACGGCACCGATCCGGCGCTCTGGCTGGCCTCCATCACCCGTACCGGACACACCTCCGGGACGCCGGTCACCCTGCCGGCGGTCACCTTCAAGGGCCGGCAGATGCCCAACCGGGTCGCAGCGGTGATCGACGAGATCCCCGACTACAACCGGTATCGCGTCTACGCCGTCAACACGGAGACCGGCTCCACCATCGGCGTCACCTACTCGGCGCCTGACTGCAGTAGGGACTCCCTGCCGAGCCCGTCGTCGAACACCAGGCGCTGCTACCCGGTGATCTGGTCCCCGCCGGACGCGCCGGCCGAGAACTACGAGCCGTATCAGGACTGGTTCCACTCCTACGTGGTCACCCAGATCCTCGAATCGGACAACACCTCCGGCGCTCCGGTCAAGCGCACCGACTACTCCTACCCGGGCGGGCTCGCCTGGGCGAAGAACGACGACGAGTTCACGAAGGCCAAGCACCGCACCTACGGCGACCGCAAGGGCTACGCGCGCGTCCAGGTCCGTACCGGGGATCCGGCCGAGGGCCAGCAGACGCTGAGCGAGACCCGCTACTTCCGCGGGATCGCCGGCGCGAAGGTCGCCGACGGCGAGGGGAACGAGGTCGCCGATCACGAGGCCTTCAGCGGGATGGTCCGGGAAGAGGCCACGCATAACGGATCGGGTGGCGCACTGGTCTCCGCGACCAGCTACACGCCATGGCGTTCGGCGCCGATTGCGACCCGCTCGCGCTCGGCGGACAACCTGCCGACGGTGTACGCGTACCGGACCGGTACCGCGAAGGAGCAGACCCGCACGACGATCACGGGCGGCAATCTGCGCCGCAGCGAGACGAGCCGCACGTTCGACTCCTACGGCATGGTCGCCTCGGAGTCGCAGAGCGGGGACCTGGCGAAGAGCGGCGACGAACGGTGCACGACCACGTCGTATGCCCGCAACACCGGCAAGAACATCCTGAACACGGTGTCGGAGAGCACCACGGTCGCCAAGGCGTGCGGCACCACTCCGTCCCTGCCCGCGGACCTGGTCGGCATCAAGCGGAACTACTACGACGGCTCGACCACGCTGGGCGCCGCCCCCAGCAAGGGTGCTGTGACCCGCAGCGACGAGAACGACGGCGCGGGCACCGGCTTCGTCACGGTCAGCAAGGCCGCCTATGACGCCTACGGACGGCAGACCGAGGCGACCGACGCGGCCGGAGCCACGACCACCACCGCGTATACGCCGACGACGGGGCAGATTCCCACCGAGACCACCACCACGAACGCGCTCGGCCACACCGCGAAGACCATCACCGATCCGCGGCGGGGCCTGACCACGGCGACGGTGGACGCGAACGGCAAGCGCACCGACATGGAGTACGACGCGCTCGGACGCCTCCTCAAGGGCTGGGGTCCGGGCTGGGCGAAGGCGGACCACCCGACCCAGCCGACAGCCGAGTTCGCCTACCGCGTCTCGAGGTCGGAACCGAACGTCGTCACGACCAAGGTCCTCAACTACCAGGGCTATTACGAGACGTCGTACACCTTCTACGACGGTCTCACCCGCCCACGCCAGACCCAGACGGCGGCGATCGGCGTGAGCGACGGCCGGATCGTGACCGAGACCCGCTACGACACCCGCGGCCAGGTCTGGAAGAGCTACGGCGCCTACTACGCGGCCGGAGCGCCCACGGCCACTCTGGTCGAGGGCGACGACTCCAAGACGCCTGCCGGCGCCGAGACGAAGTACGACGGAGCCGGTCGCACCACGGCCGTCATCTCGCTGAAGTTCGGCGACGAGACCAAGCGCACCGTGACCCAGTACGCCGGTGACCGCACCACGGTGATCCCGCCCCAGGGCGGTACCGCGGTCACGACCATCGTGGACGCGCTGGGCCGCAAGACCACGACCCGCTCGTACACGAACGCGGCACGCACCGAGTTCCAGGACACGACGTACGCGTACAACAAGCACGACAAGCTGGCGAGGATGACCGACCCGGCAGGCATCTCCTGGACCTGGACCTACGACGCCCGCGCCCGCCTCATCGAGGCGGACGACCCGGACAAGGGCGTCTCCAGGACCACGTACGACGCCGCTGACCGGCCGGTGACCACGACCGACGCCCGCGGCATCACGCTCACCACCACCCACGACAAGCTCGGCCGCCCCACGCAGCTCAAGCAGGGCTCCACGGTCCGCGCCTCCTGGGCGTATGACACCGTGGCCAAGGGCAAGCCCGCCTCGGACACCCGATACCTGAACGGCGAGGCGTACACCACGAAGATCAACACCTACAACGACCAGTACCAGCCCACTTCGTCCACCACCACGTTGCCCGCCGGCTCCGGAAGCCTCGCCGGGAGCTACACCTGGACCTTCGGCTACAACCAGTACACGGGCGTCCAGGAATGGGTGAAGCACCCCACGCTCGGCAACCTGCGGGGCGAGCGTCAGACCACCGTGTTCGGCCAGGGCAACCTGCCGCAGACCACATCCGCCGGTGGAGTGGTCATGGTCAATGCCACCAACTACGACGTCTACGGCCGACAGATCCGCACCGAATACGGCACCCTGGGCCAGAAGCTCTACCGCACCCAGGACTTCGACGAGCACACCGGTCAACTCATCCGCTCCACCGTCGACGGCGACATCGCCCTGCGCGTCGAGGACACCCGCTACGGCTACGACCCGGCCGGTAACACCACCCGCATATCCAGCACCTCCGGCCAGGACGCGGCCGCGGTCACCGACACCCAGTGCTTCTCGCTCGACGCCCTGCGCCGCATGACCGAGGCCTGGACGACCCAGTCACCCACGGACAACTGCCTCTCCGGCCCGTCCGCGAGCACGGTGGGCGGCCCGGACTCGTTCTGGCACTCGTACAGCTACGACGCGGCAGGCAACCGCACCAAGGAGACCCGGCACGCCACGGCGACCGGCTCCTCCGACATCACGCGCACCTACAGCTACGACCCGGCAGCCACGACCGCCCCGCACGCCGTGCGCTCCGTCTCGACGACCGGCGGCGCGGACAACGGCAAGACGGAATCCTTCAGCTACGACGCGGCCGGTAACACCGACCAGCGCACCGGAGGCGCACGGGATCAGGACCTGACCTGGGACGCGGAGGGCCACCTCGCCAAGGTCGTCGAGGACGGCAAGACCACGGAGTACCTCTACGACTCCGCGGGCAACCGCATGCTCGCGAAGAACGCGGACGGCTCCACCGTCGCGTACCTGCCCGGTGGCAACGAACTGAAGGTGACCGCAGCCGGCACGAAGACAGCCACCCGCTACTACACCCACGGCGGCGAAACCGTCGCCGTGCGCACCAGCGAGGGCATCTCCTTCCTCTTCGCCGACACCAAGGGGACGGCCCTGATCGCCGTCACCATGGGAGCCGCACAGACGGTCACCCGCCGCAAGCAACTCCCGTTCGGCGCCTCCCGCTCCACGACCGGCATCAGCTCCTGGCCGGGCGACCGTGGCTTCGTCGGCGGCACCACCGACCCCACGGGCCTGACCCACCTCGGCGCCCGCGAATACGACCCGGTCCTCGGCCGCTTCCTCTCCGTCGACCCCCTCCTGATCACCGAGGACCCGACCCAGCACAACCCGTACGTCTACGGCAACAACAACCCCGCCACCTTCGCCGATCCCACCGGCGAGGCGTACCCGGAGTGCGCCAGCGGCCAGTACCACTGCACGTACGGCAAGGGCGGCAGCGGCGACATCAAGACGATCACCTACGGCAAGAACTACGAGAAGGTCACCAAGTCCGTGGGCGGCACCCTCGCCCCGTCGTACGTCAAGTACCGCAACAAGATGCAGTACGCGTGCAGCAAGGACCCCAGCTGCAAGAGCTGGGACGGCAGCCACATCACCAAGGCCGCCAGGGCGGCCGAACGGGCCGCACTTGCCGCCGAGAAGGCGCGGCAGGAGAAGGAAAAGAAGGAAAGCGGGTTCTGGTCAAGCCTTAAACGTGGCGACTTCAAGGGGGCATGGGATGCCAGCGGAGGAAAGGTGGTGAGTGCTACGCATGACTTCATTCAGGACAACAGCACTCTGCTGGGATGGATAGGTGTCGGTTTGGGCATCGCTTCCATGATCACCCCTCTGGGCTGGTTCGCCGGGGCTGCTCTCGTCGGGGGTCTCGTATTGGGTGCAGTGACGACTGCGGATGCGTGCCTTTCCAGCCAATGGGGAAGTTGCGTGATGGGGGCAGCGAGCCTGGGTATGGCCGGCACTGCCGTCGGCGCCAGCAGGTTGGCGTCGTCGGCGCTTCGGGAAGCGGCAACCTCGGGGTTCATAATGCGCCCTGTGTTCAAGGGGGCCGCGTACTTCAATCGAGCTCTCGAGGGAATCGCCAATGTGGCCTCGGTAGGATTCGCGACGGCAGGAACCGTGACGGGTGGAAACCTGGGAGACAACAGGAAGCGATGAGCGACATGATCCCGGCCGATGTGAAAATCGACACGCCGCTGACGGGGGTTAAATTCTCCGTCCGGCGTCGGCTCCGCAGTATCAAGAGGTCGGGTAGAACGGGACTCCTGCTGGTGTCCGAAATTAGAGAGCCCGTAAGGAGCTTCACCTTCAAGGCGGGTGTCGTTTCGGTTCACGAACGGGGAAACGAGCTCTGCTTCGGGAGTCGCGACAGCAAGCGCCCAAAGTTTGTTGAACTGGAGCCCGGGAGTCATAGTCTCGAACTTCGGGTCACGCGTATGCAGGCCGGTAGAAGCACTGTTGCCTCGACGGATATGGAGTTGAACGCGGGGGATATTCTGGTGATTGTGTGCGATCCGGTACAGGCGAACGTGTTCTATCGGCGCAGCCCCAGTAGGGACTCATGGACCGTGGGAATTGCCTGAGAGGGGCATGGTCCCGGCCTGGGGCATCCGCTGGAGGGTTCGCGGGTGCACAACCTCAAGGAGCTGCGCCCCGGCTCTGAGGGACGCCCCGAGATCAGGATTGTGTTCGCGCTCGACCCGTGGCGCTCGGCGATCCTGCTGATCGGCGGTGGCAAGTCGGGGGATTGGTCGGCCTGGCACTGGCGGGCCATCCCCGCTGCCGAGGCCCTGCAGAAGGCGGCCCTCGCCGAACTCCACGCCCGCCGCCCGGACCGCGTCCTGGCCACGAACGTCGAGTTCTGGGCGGCCATCGTCCTCGACTTCGCCGAGGTCCCGGCGAACATGTTCACGTCGATGTTCACCTGCGCCCGCACGGCCGGCTGGTCCGCCCACATCCTGGAACAGAAGCGCACGGGCCGCCTGGTCCGCCCCTCGGCCCGCTACGTGGGCCCGCCGACCCGCACCCTGGACGACGTCCAGGGCTACCGGCCCTGACCCGGGCCACGTTTACGCTCACGCTCACGCGGACGTGGGCGGCCCCTGCGGTACGGAGGTTCCCGTATCGCAGGGGCCGCCGGACCCGGCCGTGGTGGCCCGGGGGACCGCTCGCAGGACCTGGGAGACAGCAGGAAGAGATGAGCGAAATAATCCCGGTCGAGGTGAGAATCGGCACGCCACTGACCGGAGTGAAATTCTCGGTCCGGCGTCGGCTCCGCAGTATCAAGAGGTCGGGCAGAACGGGACTCCTGCTGGTGTCCGAAATCAGAGAGCCAGTAAGGAGCTTCACCTTCAAGGCGGGTGTCGTTTCGGTTCACGAACGGGGAAACGAGCTCTGCTTCGGGAGCCGCGACAGCCGGCGCCCGAAGTTCGTTGAACTGGAGCCGGGGAGTCATCGTCTCGAACTTCGGGTCACGCGTATGCAGGCCGGTAGAAGTACCGCTGCCTCGGCGGAGACGGAGTTGAACGCCGGGGACATTCTGGTCATCATGTGCGACCCGGTGCAGGCGGACGTGTTCTACCGGCGCAGCCCTGGTGGGGACTCATGGACCGTGGGAATTGTCTGAAGGCGGAGTGGGGTGGGGTGGGGTGGGGCCCTGGGGTTGTCGCGGGATCAGGCGCCGGATGATCTTTTGGGCGTCGCCCCGCCACTCTCAAGGCAGAGTGCGCCAGGAGTCCTTGCCGGCCGCTACTGGCGACAGGCCGCATCCCAGGTGTGAAGATCACGATCTGCAGCCGGAGCAGTAGGTATACCCTCAGCGCGGCCCGTGCTGGAATGGCCGGAATCCGGTTGATCGATTGATGGAGCTGGCTGTGTCCGCGATATCCCACGGCGTCACACGCCGCGCCTGGCAGGTGTACCGGAAGCGTGCGCGGATGTGGGCAGCGGCCGGGCCGGCGGCGGTTGTGGGGACGGTTCTGGGCGTATCCGTCGGGTGGGAGGACGCCGCCGTAGCGCTGCTGGGCGGCGGGATGGTCGTCTGCGCGATCGGGGTGGGCGCGCTTGTGATTGCCCGTCGGATGAAGCGGGCGTTGAGCGGAGGGCCGTGGGTGGCTTGCTCTGCTGTGAGGCTGTCGGGGGGCATGGGCGCTCCCATGGTCGTGTTGCGAGACCCCGTCGGCGGCGGGGTGTGGCCGATGGTCGTGGTCGCGGTTCAGCAGCGCTATCACCTGGCGGATCCCGGACCTCGCGGGGTGCTGTGGTGGTGCGGCGACCCGCGGACCGGCGGCGTCCTATCGGTGCCAGGGGGCGAGACGCTGCTGTGGACCCGTCTGCCGCGTACCGCCTTGGAGCGGCGGCGTGCGGTGAGACGTGCGGAGGAGCAGGGGCTCCTGCGTATGCCTGACCCACGACCGGTCGCCCCACAGCCGCCGCTCGCGCCGCCGTCGTTCGCCGCGGGTTCGACGGCGGCGGCGCCCTCTCCTGTGGAGCGACAGGAGACCGGTCGGCGGCGTCCCGTATTCCGGTGGTTGTTGCTTGCCGGGGTGCTGGTGACGGCCCTGGGCGTGTGGGGAGGCAACTCTGCCGACCAGGACCCCTTGATCGAGCTCACGGTGCTTGAGGAGGAGTCGTCCGGCGCGTGCACGGTGCGGTTCACCGACCCGTTCGACGGCCGCAGCCGTACCGAAGCCTTCGTCTGTGACAGTGAACGCTCTGAGCTGCTGTACGACTGGGATCTGGCCTGGGTCGTCTCGTACGGGCCGTGGAAGGGCGACCTGTACAACTCCGACTGGCAGGGCACCCCCTCCAATCATGTTGTCGTGACCGTCCTCCTCTGTGGTGCCGGACTGCTCGCCGTCGGTGGGATCGGGGGGACCGTACGCGGGGTGGGCCGGTTGCGGCGGCGCTGGCGCCCGGCGGATGCGGACGAGGCGGCATGGGCGCAGAGTCCAGGGCTCGGCGCCCGTGTATCACTCGTCAAGCAGAGCGACGAGGAGGAACCACCGCCCGCATCCGAGCTCACCTACGGTTCACTGGCCGCCCTCGCCCGCGCCACCGAGAAGCCCCAGGCGCTTCCGTGGACGCAGCCGGTTTTCGAGGGCGACGTGCGCGGTGTGCCGTGGTGGCGGGTGCGCAGTCTGCTGGTCCTGTCCGGGCTGTACGAGGTGGGGAAGAACACCGCAGCCGTGGTGGGGGCGGTCGCCCTCGCCGTGTTCCTGGTGGGCATCCCCGGGTATCTGATGGCCGCCATGTTCGGGCTGGCCGCCGTGCGGGCGGGCTGGGGAGCGTGGCACAACGTCCCGGCCGCCCGGCTGATCGAGCAAGCCGCCCGGCAGCCCGCCGACCGGCGGGTGCGCTATGTGATGCTGCGCAGGGCCGCGGACGATGCGCCCGTCATGGCGCTCTTTCCCGCCGTTGACGCCGAGGCGGATTCGGAGGCCGACGGCGAGGCCGCAGGCGCCGGGCAGGCGCCCACGGAACTCCTTGAGGTCCGCATACCCGGAACCTCGGGCAAGCAGGTGGAGCGCGCCCCGGCCCCCGAGGGCATCGCCGAACTGCGTTACGCGCCCGCTGATCGCGACATCGTCGTTCCGTTCGTCGAAGGCATGCCGCTCTGGCCGATGCATCCGGTGTGGCGCCTGGATCCAGAGGCTCCCAAGGGTGAGGAGGGTGCGGTCGCCGAGGAGTACCTGCGCGAACTTGTCGAAGATGCGCGCCATGTGATGCCGCGCGATCGGCCGATGAAACAGGACCAGTAGCAGGTGCAGGAGCGGGAGTGAGGTTCCGCGGGGTCGGCGTCAGCGGGGCAGGCGGACCCATGTTCCCGAAGGGTGCGGCGGGGGCGTAGGGGTGGTGGTCCAGGTGCCGTCCCAGTCGTCGACCGCGGCTGCCAGGAGCCAGAGGTCGCGGTGGGTTCTGCGTGGGCTGCTGTCGATGGACGCGATGTGGAGCGTCGTCGGGTGGGCGGTCGTCGCGAGGGAGAGGCGGAAGGGCGCGCCCGGGGCCACACGGGCCGCTGCCGCGGAGAGTTCGGTGACCGTCAAGGCCGTGATCCCGGCGAAACGGTCGTGCCCGTAGCGGTGCAGACTCGCGGTGAAGGCGGTGCGGGCGATGGCGGCCGATGCCGGTACGCCCGGGAGTGTGAGGGTGAGTGCCAGGCCGCCGGTGGTGCGGGTGGGTTGGGTGAGGGGTGCCGTCGGTAAGGACATGCGGGGCTCCCGTCGTTGAGGTGCGGGTTTCGTGAGTTGTGGCTCGTCTCCCTGACGCGGGCCCGGCCCCTCCCAGGGCAGGAGGCTGCGGGCAGGCACGCGCGATGCACTGCAACTCGCTTGCGTGAGCGCTGCGTTACATACGGTAGCGCAAAGAGTGGAACTTTAGGCCCATAAGTTGGGGAACTGTCGGCCCCTTCTGGTTGTCCGGTCTGCTGAGCAGGCAGACTGCACGTCAGTACGGCCCGAAGGGAGCGGCATGGCGGCGAGGACGGCCCCCACCGAGCGGCAGCGGCGGCTCGGTGCCGAGCTGCGCAAGATGCGGAACTCTGCTGGGATGACAGCCGAGTTCGCGGCCGGTCTGCTCGGTGTGGACCGCGGCAAGATCTCCCACATCGAGCTGGGGGTACGGGCGATCAACGCCGAGCGCGTACGCACCCTCGCCTGCAACTGCGGCTGCCGGGATGAGGAGTACGTGCAGGCCCTGGTCGGCATGACCCGGCAAGGGCGGCGCGGCTGGTGGGAGCGCTACCGGGGGTCGCTTCCCGTCGGGATGCTGGACATCGCCGAACTCGAGGCCCATGCGGTCGCGATGCGTGCGGCGTACTCGATGCACATGCCGGGGCTGCTGCAGACGTCCGATCACGCGCTGGCCCTCTTCCGTATGGTGATTCCCCGTCTGCCGGAACAGGAGATCGCGCTCAGGCTCGCGCACCGTCTGGCACGGCAGGAGGTGCTGGACGGCGATGGCGCGCCTCCGTACACCGCGATCGTGCACGAGGCCGCTCTGCGGATGCGGTTCGGCGGCCCCGACGCGGCACGCGCGCAGCTCGCGTATCTCCTGGAGAAGTCCGAGCAGGAGAACGTACGGCTGCTCGTCATCCCCTTCACCGCGGGCGGCTTCCCAGGCGCCGGGCAGACCGTGCTCTACGCCGAGGGGCCGGTGCCGCAGCTCGACACCGTTCAGATCGACAACTCGCACGGGCCGGACTTCCTTTACGCCGACGGACAGTTGGCCAAGTACCGGGCGCATCTCGACCTGATGGAACAGCTCGCGCTGTCGCCCGGCGGTTCACGCGACTTCATCCGGGCCATCGCACGCGAACTCTGAGTGGAGAAGGGACGATCCATGCCGGACATCACCTGGGACGAGCCGTTCTGCGGGGAGGGCAACTCCTGCTTCCGCCTCGGCACGGACGCCCACGGCAACGCCTACATCGCCGTACGCGGGCAGGAGGACCGCTACCTCACGGACAGCCGGGCGGCGCTGCGGCAGATGATCGAGGACATCAAGGCGGGCAGGGTGGATCATCTGTTGTGAGGTGGCGGGGCCTACGGACGCGGCGCCGGGCGCGTCACTGAAGTGCGCTGGTCGCGTACCGGCCGTGGAAAACCGGTTGAAGGTGCGGGCGGGCCTTCCTAGTGTGTGGGGCACACGAGAAGGGAGGTGGTTCGGCAGATGTATGGAAACCGGACGCGTGAGGTGACTGCGGGCTAGCGGCCCGTCGCCACACACAGTGCGGTGCCGGACCAGTGCGGGAGCGAACCGTACAGCCGGCCCAATCCCAAGCAGTCACCCGACCCGCGGGCTCGCCGGTACGTCCGGCCGGCTCCCCTCAGGGGGAACCCGAGCCCGCGGGTCGTCTGCGTTCTCAAGTCGGTATCAAGCCGACCGCAGGTCGAGCCGCATCAGCGCGCGCGGATGCCGCGCCAGTACCGACGTCGTGTCCGCCGCCCACGTGAACCCCGCGCGTTCGAAGTTCTTGCGCAGTCCGGGGTAGGCCATCGTCAGGTCGACGTGGGCGTCGCCGTTGTCCAGGGGATACGCCTCGATCGCCGGGGCGCCGTGCTCGCGGGCAAAGGCCACCGCGCCCTCGATCAGCGCGTGCGAGATGCCCTGTCTGCGGTGGCCGGGGCGGACGCGGATGCACCACAGGGACCAGACCGGGAGGTCGTCCACATGCGGGATCTTGCGGTTGCGGGCGAAGGTGGTGTCCGCGCGCGGGGCGACGGCCGCCCAGCCGACCGGGGTGTCGCCCTCGTACGCGAGGACGCCCGGAGGCGGGTCGGAGCGGCAGAGGCCGGCCACGTAGTCGGCGCGGGCCGAGGGCGTGAGGGAGTTGTTGAGCTTCGACGGGATGCGGTAACTCAGGCAGAAGCAGACGTTGGACGTGGGTTTCCTGGGGCCGATGACGGCTCGTACGTCCTCGAAGTCCGTGGCCGGGCGGACGGTGATGGTCATGGGATCAAGGCTGGCACGGAGGGGGCGGGATGGTCCGGTGGTTCGGGCGGGACGTTTCCGGGGTGCAACGATTTCCGTGAATCAGGTGTGTGCTGTGTCACGTTCGAGTTGAATGATCCGTGATCGATGTTCGGTGGTCTGTGCAATCCGACCGATGGAGTCGACCTGCAGGGGGTGGCCAGGTGAGTGCTTCCCGGCGCAGCGGAACTGCGCAGCCCGCGGACCCGGAGAACCCCGGTGAGGGTTCCGGTGGCGCTTCGGGTGACGAGGGCTCGGATGAGGTGAACCCCGGGGCGGCGGAGCATCCGGGCGGGCCGAGCTCGGCCGGGCTGCTCGCCGCGCTGCTCAACGGGATGGACGCGGCGCTCTGCGCCTTCGACGCGGACGGTGTGGTCACGCACTGGAACCGCGAGGCGGCCCGGATCCTCGGCTGGAGCGCCGAGGAGGCGGTGGGCAGGCGCGGTTTCGCCGGCTGGGCGGTGCGCAGGGCCGATGCGGACGAGGTCGAAGGGCGGCTGCTCGCCGCGATGCACGCGCCCGGGCGGCAGGTGCACGAGTTCGCGCTGGTCACGAAGGACGGCGGGCGGGTGCTCGTACGGACCCAGTCGGCGGCCGTGCCGGGGCCCGACGGGAAGCCGGCCGGGCTGTACTGCGCGTTCAGCGAGGTGCACGCGCAGATCGACCTGGAGCGGTCGATCGCGCTGAGCGAGGCGCTGTTCGACGATGCCGCGTGGGGCGTGGTGCTCGTGGACGCGGATCTGCGTCCCGCGGTGGTCAACTCGCATGCGGCACGGGCCTTCGGCGTGGGGCGTACGGCGGTGCTCGGGCGGCCGCTCGGGGAGCTGCTGACGCAGGGATCGGAGGAGCTGGAGAGCGCGCTCGCGCATGTCCTCGCGGAGGGGGCGCCGCCGGCTCCGGCGGACATGTGGGTTTCGGTACGGGGCGGGGGTTCGGCGGCCGGGGGTGCGGGTGGCTCCCGAGCTGGTGCTGGTGCTGGTGCTGGTACCGGTGTCGGTGCTGGTGCCGGACCCGGTGCGGGGTCCAGAACCGGTGCCGGGTCCGGAGCCGGTTCCGCCGGGGAGCGGCGGTGCTGGCGGAACGGGTTCCTGCGGCTCGGCTCGCCCCTCGCGGAGGAACCGGTTCCGCTCGGGGTGGGCTGGCTGTTCCAGGATGTGACGGAAGCCAAGCTCATCGAGCAGGAGGCGGCGCAACTGCGCTTCCGCAGCAACCAGTTGCACCGGGCGGCCCGGGCGGCCGGCGAGTGCGAGGACCCGATGGAGGCGGCGACCGTACAGCTGGACTTCGCCCTCGCGGGCTTCGCGGACCACGCCCTGGTCGACCTGGCCGCATCCCTCGAACCACCCCGCCTGGTCCGTCTCGCGGCCAGCCCGGCGGGTTCCCCGGGACCAGTGCTCGCCGTCGCTTCCGCGGGGCTGCCGGTGCGGTATCCGGAAGGCCACCCGGCGCTGCAGTGCGTGCAGCGCACGGGGACCGTACGTGCCTCGGCGGGCGGGGCGGGAGCAGGCGGGGCAGGAGCAGGCGGGGCGGGAACGGGCGCGGTGGGAACGGAGGCCGCACAGGGCTGGGCGCGGGCGCGCCAGTGGCCGGAGACGTCGGTGCACGCGCTGTGCGCGGTGCTGCGCAGCCGCGGGCGGACGGTCGGGGTGCTGACGTTTCTGCGCGGCGAGAGCCGGGCGCCGTTCGAGCGGGCGGATGCGATGTACGCGGAGAGCGTGGCGGCCCGGGTGGCGGGGGCGGTGGATCTGGCGGGGCTGTGAGGGCGGGCGGGTACAGCGCGCCCATCCGTCACGGCGATTCCGTCGGTCGGAGCGATCCCGCTGACCGTGGCGGTCCCTCGCCGGTCGCAGCGATCCCGCTGACGTGGCGAGTCCGCCGGTCGCAGGGAACCCGGCCCCACCCGCGCGGCCGACCGCCTCAGTGCCGGTAGAAGATCCGTTCCCCGTACTCCCGCATGATGCGCCCGTTCCACTCGTGCCCGCCGTCCACGTTGCCCGAGCGCAGCAGTGGGGGCTCGATGCCGCGGGAGGCGAGTTCGCCGGCCGCGGAGGCGAGGGTGGCCTGCAGGAGGGCGCTGGTGACGACCGTGGACGCGGGGGCGAAGGGCGCCTCGATGCCCTCGGCCGTCAGTTCCGCGTCGCCGACCGCGATCTTGCTGTCGAGGACGACGTCGCAGTGGTCCTTCAGGTACGTCCCCGAGACGTGCCGGGAACGTGTCTGATCCGCGTAGGCCACGGACGTGACGCCGATGACGCGCAGCCCCAGCGCCTGCGCGTTCATCGCCATCTCGACCGGCAGCGCGTTGCGCCCGGACAGCGAGATGATCACCAGGACGTCGCCGGGCCGGGCGGGCGAGGAGTCGAGGACCGCGCCCGCGAGGCCGTCGACCCGCTCCAGGGCGGAGCCGAGCGTCGCCGGCATGACGTCGACACCGACGACACCCGGCACGGCGAGCAGGTTCATCAGGGCGAGGCCGCCCGCCCGGTACACGAGGTCCTGCGCGGCCAGCGAGGAGTGGCCCGCGCCGAAGGCGAAGAGCCGGCCGCCCGCCTCGACGGTGTCGGCGATCATGCCGCCCGCCGCGGCGATCTGCCCGGCCTCCTCGTCGCGCACCCGCTCCAGGAGCCCGATGGCCGCGTCGAAGTACTGGTCGGCGAGCTTGTCGCCGGCGGACTGGTCGCCGGCGGTCTTGTCGTCGCGCGCAGGGCTCATCGCCTGGGGTCCCTTTCCGGGGGATGGGTGCCAATGTGCCGCGGATCACGGTGCGGTCTGGACCAACCTGCTGTCAATACGGGACCAAGGCGCGGTACGACACGGAATCGGCCGCGCGCGACCCGGAACCGGGCGCCGTACGACCCGGAACCGGGCGCCGTACGACAAGGAACGCAGGTCCCGTACGCCCCGGGAACACCCCCGGCGGACCCCGGAGGGCGCCCGGATCGCCCGGCGCGGCACGGTTGTCGGTCCGATGCGCAACAATTGAGCTCAGGGCGGCGGCAGGACCCGCGCGACGAGACTCATCCGAGGGGCACGTATGTCCGGACTGATCGATACCACGGAGATGTATCTCCGCACCATCCTCGAACTCGAGGAGGAAGGTGTGGTCCCCATGCGCGCCCGGATCGCCGAGCGTCTGGACCAGAGCGGTCCGACGGTCAGCCAGACGGTCGCACGCATGGAGCGGGACGGCCTCGTGGCCGTGGCCGCGGACCGCCACCTGGAGCTGACCGACGAGGGCCGCAGGCTCGCCACCCGGGTGATGCGCAAGCACCGCCTCGCCGAGTGCCTGCTCGTGGATGTGATCGGCCTGGAGTGGGAGCAGGTGCACGCGGAGGCCTGCCGCTGGGAGCACGTGATGAGCGAGGCCGTGGAGCGCCGCGTGCTCGAACTGCTGCGCCACCCGACCGAATCGCCCTACGGGAACCCGATCCCGGGCCTCGAGGAGCTGGGCGAGAAGGCCGAGGCGGACCCGTTCCTCGACGACGGCATGGTCTCCCTGACCGACCTCGAGCCGGGCACCGAGGGCAAGACGGTGGTGGTACGGCGGATCGGTGAGCCCATCCAGACCGATGCCCAGCTGATGTACACGCTGCGGCGTGCGGGCGTGCAGCCCGGCGCGGTGGTCAGCGTGACGCAGGGCGCGGGCGGTGTCCTGGTGGGCAGCAGCGGCGAGGCGGCGGAGCTCGACACGGACATCGCCTCGCACGTCTTCGTCGCCAAGCGCTGAGCCGGGTGTGGGGGCTGACGCCCCCACACCCCCGCTCGGCGGGGCAAGGTGTGGCGGGCTCGGCGCCCCCGTTCTCCCACAAGGTGTCAACTCTCCCCCGCGTCGCGGTAGTTGTGGAGAGTGAATCCAAGATTCACCGGCCGAACGGGCCCGCGGAGAGCGTTTGCGTGACACGCTGTGGTGAGGCATATGAGGGCTCTTGACCGCGTGGGCACCGGCGAGGGAGGGGCGGGAAGATGTGCCGTACAACCCGCCGTACGGAAACGGCGCACGCCTGCCCTGCGCCGCACCGCGGCCGCACCGCAGCCGACCCGCAGGGCGGCCACCTGGCCCTGTGCGGCAGCCGCGCAGCAGAGTGCCCCGGCACCTTGCGGTGCCGGGGCCTGTCCTCCCCTGTGCCGACCCGGAGCCCCGAGCTCCCAGGGTCGGCCCCGCCGGACCGGTTTCCCCGAGCGGTCCGCCTCCCGCAGAAGATCTCCCCTCGGCCGCGCCGGTCAATCCTTGAGCGCTGTCACTCGAACGAGGGGTGTTGCCTGGCGAAGCGGCGGCATCGAATGGGAGTTCGATAATCTGGCCGTACGTTGGACGTGAACGTATGGCCAGGGCAGTGATCTGGGGAGTCAGCGGCGACCGAGGGCAAGAAGCCTGAGCGAGGGGGTGCCAGAACGGATGGTGCGGCGCATCGACGTGACAGGAGCGGGCGGAGTGCGCCTTGCCGCCTGGGAGTTCGCCGATCCCCCGAAGGACGGCCAGCGGCGCGCCGGGCTCGGCCGCGAGCCCGGGGTGCTGTTACTGCACGGCCTCATGGGCCGCGCCGCGCACTGGGCGGGCACGGCACGCTGGCTCGCCGAGCGGCACCGCGCCGTCGCCCTCGACCAGCGAGGCCACGGCCGGAGCGAGAAGCCGCCCGGCGGCCCCTTCACCCGGGAGGCGTACGTCGCCGACGCCGAGGCCGCCCTCGTCCAGCTCGACCTCGCGCCCGCCGTCCTCGTCGGCCACTCCATGGGCGCCCTGACCGCCTGGCAGCTCGCCGCCCGCCGCCCCGACCTCGTCGCCGGCCTCGTCATCTGCGACATGCGCGCCTCCGCGCTCGGCGCGGCCACGCAGCGCGAGTGGACCGACTGGTTCCGCGCCTGGCCGCTTCCGTTCGCCACGCTCGCCGACGTCCGCAAGTTCTTCGGCGAGGACGACCCGTGGGTCGAGCGCCCCAACCCGGCGCGCGGCACGTTCTACGCCGAGGTCATGACCGAGACCGAGGACGGCTGGCGCCCGGTCTTCGACCGCGAGCAGATGCTCAGCACCCGCGAGGCCTGGGTGTACGACGCGCACTGGGAGGAGCTTGCCCAGGTGCAGTGCCCCGCGCTCGTGGTCCGCGGCCTCGACGGCGAACTGGGCCGCGCCGAGGCCCAGGAGATGGTCCGCGTCCTCCCGCGCGGCAGGTACGCGGAGGTCCCCGACGCGGGCCACCTCGTTCACTACGACCAGCCGGAGGCCTGGCGCGCGGCCATCGAGCCCTTCCTGGACGGGGTCCTGACGGCCTGACGGCCTGACGGCCTGAGGGCGGTACGGGGACGACTCGTCTCACGAGAACGGGGGTAAACCGGACACCGGGTGAGACGATCCGTCCCCCAGCCCCGTCAGCGCCGCGCCTCCCGGCCGCAGGCGTAGGCGAGGGCGCTGATCAGCTCCTCCGCGTCCGGGAGCCAGCGGTTGGCCGGAGTGGGGCGGCGGGCCCACTGGGACGCACCCTGGGCGCCGAAGCGGGTCGGCGGCGCGGCGATCCAGTCGCCCTCGCCGAGGGCGCGCAGATCGAGGGAGGCCGGCGGCCAGCCCAGCTTCCGTACGAGATCGGGGGCCTTCGCGGAGGCGCCGGGGAGCACGAAGAACTGCATCCGGCGGTCCGGTGTCAGCGTCACCGGGCCGAGCGTCAGCTCCATCCGCTCCAGCCGGGCCAGCGCCAGGAAACCGGCCGTCTCCGGCACGTCGAGCGCGTCGAAGGTGCGGCCCGTCGGCAGCAGGATCGAGGACTTCGGTTGCTTCGACCACAGCCGCCGCGCCACCGTGGCGCTGCCGGTGGCCTGCGTCGGCCAGTCCTCCCGGGCCGGGTGCGCCCCCGGCAGCGCGCACGCGGGCGCACCGCACGAACAGGACTCCCTGCCGGAGGCGTCCTCGCGGATCTCGAGCCAGGTGCCGGGGAACACGTCCCAGTGCCGCTCCTCCGCATACCGCACCGCGGTTTCGAGCAGCGTCTCGCCTCGCTGCTGGGGGATCCGGTCGGTGGCCTGGGGAGTGATGGTCTCTTCCACGGGGTGTTCAACTCCGCCCCTCACCCCGGGTTACGGGCGACGCGCGCGCCGCGCAGGCGCATCGTTCCTGCATACGGGGCGCATGGGTGCATGGGCGGGGGCGCGCGGGCGGAACGGCCGCGGGGACGGGTAGCCGGACGTGTGGGGTGGTCACGGGGTGTACGGGTGCCCGCATCTTCCCCTTCGTACCTGGGCATTGATCGCACAAGCCGACATAGCCACCTCAAAGTTCCCAACTGCTCTTCACCTGCCGTTACCGACCATTTCGGCGCACACAGGGGGTATCTCATGACCGCGAGGTCTCTCGTGGCGCGGCAGCCGAACGAACGGCTGCAGGCGCTCATCCAGGAAGCAGGCTGCTCCAACGCGGGGCTCGCCCGCCGGGTCAACCTGTGCGGCGCGGAGCACGGGCTCGACCTGCGCTACGACAAGACCTCCGTGGCCCGCTGGCTGCGCGGCCAGCAGCCGCGCGGGCGGGCGCCCTCCGTCATCGCGGAGGCACTCGGCCGCAAACTCGGCCGTACGGTCACGATCGACGAGATCGGGATGGCGGGCGGCAGGAACCTGGCCTCCGGGGTGGGGCTGCAGTTCTCGCCGACCGTGCTCGGGGCGGTCGAACAGGTCTGTGAACTGTGGCGCAGCGATGTGGGACGGCGGGAGTTCCTCTCCGGGTCGGCGGTGGCCTCCTCCGCGCTCGTGGAGCCGAGCAGGGACTGGCTGATCACGGCGATCGACCAGCAGGTCGCGCGGACCGCCGGGGCGCGGGTGGGCGCCGCGGACGTCGCGGCCGTACGGGCGATGACCGAGGCGCTCACCGGGCTCGATCACCAGTTCGGCGGCGGGCATGTGCGGCAAGTGGTTGTGCACTACCTGAACTCCGTGGTCTCCGGGCTGCTCGCCGGCTCCTACCGGGAGGCCGTCGGACGGGAACTCTTCGCGGCGGTGGCACGGCTGACCGAACTCGCCGGCTACATGGCCGTCGACACCGGCCAGCCGGGGCTCGCACAGCGCTACTACATCCAGGCGCTGCGGCTCGCGCAGGCGGCGGGGGACCGCGGGTACGGAGGGTACGTACTGGCCGCCTCCATGAGTCACCTCGCCGTACAGCTCGGCAACCCGCGCGAGATCGCGCAGCTCGCGCGGGCCGCGCAGGAAGGTGCGCGGGGGCGGGTCACGCCGCGCGTCGAGGCGATGTTCCACGCGGCGGAGGCGCGGGGGCACGCGCTCCTCGGGGACGCGCGGGCGACGCAGCTGGTCCTCGCGCGGGCGGAGGCGGCGATGGAGCGGGCGGAGGGGAGCGCGGGGGCTTCGGGCGGGGGCGGTGGATCGGGGTCGGGGTCGGGTTCCGGTGGGTCGGGGGACGATCCGGAGTGGATCCGGCACTTCGACCGGGCGTATCTGGCCGATGAGCTAGCCCACTGCTACCGCGACCTGGGGCAGGCCGGGGCGGCCGAGCGGGCGGCGCTCGAAGCGCTCGACGGGCATCCGCAGACGCGGGTACGGAGGCGGGCGGTCGGGCTCGTCCTGCTCGCGTCGGCGCAGGTGCAGCGGCGGGAGGTGGAGGAGGCGTGCCGGTCGGGGCTGCGGGCGGCGGAGCTGCTCGGGGGGCTTCGGTCGAGCCGGGGGACGGAGTATCTGGAGGACCTGCGGGTGCGGCTCGAGCCGTTTCGGGAGGAGGCGGTGGTGCGGGAGTTCGGGGCGCGGGTGGGGAGGGCCGCGTGAGGGGCGTCGAGCGGGCAGAAGGGTGGTGTGTGTCGGGGGGTTGGTGGGAGCCGGTAGCGTAGGCACGTTTCCAGCGTTCCCCCATTGGTAGGAGTCTCCGGTGACGCAGAGCGGTCAGGGCGAGGAGTCGGCCGTACCCGCAGGTGGTCAGCCGTGGGGTCAGCCATGGGGGCCGGAGTCCGCGCCCGCGCCCGCCCCGGCGCCTGCGGCCGGGGCTGATGCCGATGCCACGCAGTACATACAGCCGATGCCCGGCCAGGGGATACCGGCCGCTCCACCGCAGCCGCAGATGCCGCCCGCCCAGCCCGCGTACGCGCCGCAGGCCGCCCAGCCCGCGCAGGCTCCGCAGGCCGCCCAGCCCGGATACGCCCCGCAGGCCGCCCAGCCCGCGTACGCCCCGCAGGTTCCCCCGGCGTCTCAGCCTCCGCACGCCCCGCAGGGCGCCCAGGCGCCGCAGGCTCCCCCGGCCGCGCAGCCCGCGGCTCAGGTTCCGCCGCAGGCTCCCGCCGCGCCTGCCTTCAACGAGGCCGCGACGCAGATGTTCCAGCCCGTCGTCGATGGTCCCGGGGGCGGGTCCGGGGCGGCCGGTCCCGGGCAGTCGCTGCCCGCGCAGGGTGCGCCCGGTGCGCTGCCGCCCGAGCGGGACCCCGAGGCCACGTACCTCTTCGGCGCGCCCGGTGGCACCCAGGGCGCCCACGGCGGCGCCCCCTCCGCCCACGGCGGCGCCCCCTCCGCCCACGCTGACGCCTCCTACGGCGCCCCCGCCGGTGCGGACGCGCAGGCCACGCAGTACCTTCCGCCCGTGCCGTCCCCCCAGGGCCCCGGTGCCGTGCCGTCCGGTGGGGATCCGTACGGGGCTCCGGCCGGTGGGGCGGGGGACCGGCAGCCGCCCGCCGAGTTCGACCGTCTCTTCCGCAGCGAGCCGGCCGGTGGCGCTGCCGACTCGACCCAGCAGATGCCGCGCTTCGAGCAGCCTGCCCCGCCGCCCGCGCAGGGCCACGGCGGCCGCGCGGCCCGCCGCCGCGCCGAAGACGGTTACGGCAACGGCGGTCACCCCAACGGCGGCTACGGCAACGGGGGACACCCCAACGGCGGTTACGGCGACGGCGGTTACGGCGATGACGGCTACGCGGACGACGGATACCACGGCGGACGCGGGGGCGGCGGCGCCCCCAGCCGCAACCGTGTGCTCGCCGTCGTCGGCGCGGGGATCGTCGTTGTGGGCCTGGCGGCCGGCGGTCTGATCGGGCTGCTCGGCGGCGATGACGACGACAAGGCCGGGAAGGACTCCGAGCCCGCAGCGGCCTCCGTCTCCCCGACGCAGGAGTCCCCTTCGGCCTCCCCGTCCGCCGATCCGGCCGAGGCACAGGCCATCGAGCTCAACAAGCTGCTCGCCGACTCCAACAACAGCCGGGACGCGGTGGTCCGTTCCGTGGAGTCCATCAAGGCCTGCGAGAACCTGGAGGCCGCCGCACGCGATCTGCGGGACGCCGCCCGGCAGCGCAAGGAGCTGGTGACACGGCTGTCCGGTCTGAAGACCGACAAGCTGCCGCAGAACCGGAAGCTTCGGGACTCGCTCAACAAGGCCTGGCAGGCCTCCGCCTCGGCCGACAATCACTATGCGGCGTGGGCGGATCAGGTGGCGCAGAAGAAGGGCTGCCCGAAGGGGAAGCCCAAGGCGACGAACCACCTGCGGGCCGGGAACGCGGCGAGCGGCGAGGCGACGGAGGCGAAGAAGACCGCCGCGCCGCTGTGGAACGAGATCGCCCGCAAGTGGGATCTGTCGACCCGGGCGCCCCACCAGCTCTGACGGCGCGGGGCGTCCGCGGAGCGTCACGGGGCGTCGCGGGGGCGTCGCGGGATGTCCCGAGGAGTGTCGCGGGACGTCCCGAGGAGTGTCGCGGGCGTCGCGGGGTGTCGCGGGACGTCAGATCGTCTGCTCCAGCGTTGCCGTCATGTCCATCGCCGTCCGGCTCACGGGGCGCAGCTGTCCGCCTCGCACCTGCTGGAACCAGACGTGGGCGTTGACCATGCGCGGGTAGTCGCGGACCGCGATCGTGTCCTCGAAGCGCCAGCTCAGCGTG
Organism: Streptomyces lothianensis; assembly: GCF_047779955.1. Taxonomy (NCBI): domain Bacteria; kingdom Bacillati; phylum Actinomycetota; class Actinomycetes; order Kitasatosporales; family Streptomycetaceae; genus Streptomyces; species Streptomyces lothianensis. The sequence goes on from NZ_JBLMKT010000036.1 coordinate 26,056, forward strand.
GGGGTCAGGCCGTCCGTGTCGACGCGGACGCCGTCGTTCAGGGCACGGACGACCGCGCGGGCGTTCACGGTGTCGTCGCCGAGTGACTCGACGACCTGCCTGAGGACCGTGTACGCGATCCACGTGTTCTGGACGCTCGCGTCCGCCGGGTCGATCCGGTTGTCGTCGAAGGCGTGCTCGCTGATCACCTTCAGCATCGGATCCCAGCGCACGTCGTTCGCCGCCGGGTACCAGCCGGTGACGTAAGCGCCTTCGTAGATACCGGACTTGCCGCCGCCGCGGTTGATCGCGGTCTGGTCGAGCGAACCGGCCACGGATCCGATCCGTACGTCCTGGAAGTCCTCGCGGACCCGGCGCATCGAGTCGAAGAACGTGGGCGTACGGTCGCCGAGCACCGCCGTCACACACCCCTCGCGGGCCTGCTCGCGCGCACCGTCCTTGCCGAGCGTGGTCGCGAGCGAGACGGGCGCGCCCGCCTTGGCGAGGGCGAGCTCCGCCTGCCGGGTGAAGTCGTTGCCGTCCTCCTTGGCGCGGATGTCCGTGGCGGTGGGGCGGCTGGCCTTCTCCAGGGAGTAGTTGAGGAGTTCGGGCAGGTCGTCGCCGGCGATGGTGTCGGGGCGTACGAGGGAGACCTTGCGGCATTCCTCGGCGAGCTGGCGCCCGTTGCCGGCCATCAGCGCGACCTGCCCGCCGTTCACGGGATACGAGAGCGGGCTGGTGAACTCGTCCTCGGTGAGCCCGAATCCGCCGATGAAAGGGATCTCGGCCGCTTCGAGGGGCGAGAGGAAGGAGCGCCCGTACTGGCTGTACGAGCCGACCACCGCCGTCACCTCGGCCTCCGCCGCGCGCCGGGCGCAGTCCGCGGCGCCGTCGACCGTGTTGTGCTCGTTGCAGGTGAGGACCTTCAGCTCGCGGCCGCCGATGCCGCCGTTGGCGTTGACCCAGCGGGCGTAGGCCTGGGCCATCGCCGGGACGCCAGGCGCGTTGGTGCCGCTGGTGTTCTCCGGCGCCCAGGTCATCACGGTGACCGGCCCGCCCGTGTCGTCGGAGGCGAGGCCGGGGATCGCGCCGCAGCCCGCGGTCAGCGCGGCGGTGACGGCGAGCGAGGCGAGGGCCGAGAGGCGCGAACGGAGGCGAAGAGGGCGGGAAGTCATGGACTGTACCTTCGCGGCGCGGACCGAACCCCTGAGTGAGACGAGCGCAACGGAACGTGACGTCGAGGTGAACAAGGGGGGCCGAAGGGGTCCGGTTGGCGAAGAACGTACGATCGGCAACCGTGCAAAGCTCGGAGAAGTCTTCACGCCGTGGCCGCCGCTCCTCCACCATGGGCGGCATGCCACTGAACGACATGCCTTGGTGGCGCTGGCGCAGCAATGTGCGCTCGGCGCTGCACATGCTCTCCGACCCGGGCTTCCAGCAGGAGTGCTGGCTGGCCGGGCGCGAGGAGGAGTACGGGGACGTCACCGACGCGGTGTACCGCCTGGTCGAGGACACCTGGCTCGACAACTGGTCGGCCGAGAAATACGTCGGCACGATCTTCCGGGACCAGCAGGAGGCCGTCCTCGTGGACGCGGCCGTGCTGCGGGTGCTGCGGATCATGCACGAGGTCGGCGCCGACGCCCCCGTACCGACGTATCTGCAGCACCCCGGCTGGCCCGAGGCCGTACGGGCCGCGCGTGAGGCGCACGTACGGCTCGCGCAGAGCGACGGGGACGATCCGGACGCGCCGCCGCGCACGCTCGAAGTGCTGCGGATCATGACGCGTTCGGCCTGAGGGCTCGATGCGCTCGGCCTGAGGGCCGCGGGTTTCGGCGCAGGTGTCCGCGGGGCGGTACGCGACCCCGGTCACCGGGCCGCGTATGGGATCCTGCCTGGATGAGCGAGCAGTCCGCCCCCGTGCCGTCGCCGTCAGCCGACCAGTACGTCCTCACCCTGTCCTGCCCGGACAAACAGGGCATCGTGCATGCCGTGTCCTCGTATCTCTTCATGACGGGCTGCAACATCGAGGACAGCCAGCAGTTCGGCGACCGTGACACCGGACTGTTCTTCATGCGGGTGCACTTCTCGGCCGAGGCGCCGGTCACCCTGGAGAAGCTGCGCGCCTCGTTCGCGGCCGTCGGGGACTCCTTCCAGATGGACTGGCAGCTGCACCGGGCCGAGGACCGGATGCGGATCATCCTGATGGTCTCGAAGTTCGGGCACTGCCTGAACGACCTGCTGTTCCGCGCCCGGATCGGGGCGCTTCCCGTGGACATCGCGGCGGTCGTCTCGAACCACACGGACTTCGCCGAGCTCGCCGCCTCGTACGGCACCCCCTTCCACCACATCCCGGTCACGAAGGACACCAAGGCCGAGGCGGAGGCGCGGCTGCTTGACCTCGTACGGGAGGAAGAGGTCGAGCTGGTCGTCCTCGCCCGCTACATGCAGGTCCTGTCCGACGACCTGTGCAAGCAGCTCAGCGGGCGGATCATCAACATCCACCACTCCTTCCTGCCGAGCTTCAAGGGCGCCAAGCCCTACCACCAGGCGCACACCCGCGGGGTGAAGCTGATCGGCGCCACCGCGCACTACGTGACCGCGGACCTCGACGAGGGGCCGATCATCGAGCAGGAGGTCGAACGGGTCGGCCACCAGGTCACGCCCGAGCAGCTGGTCGCGGTCGGCCGTGACGTGGAGTGCCAGGCGCTCGCGCGGGCCGTGAAATGGCATGCGGAACACCGGATCCTGCTCAACGGGCGCCGGACGGTCGTCTTCGACTGAGTCCGCGTCTTCGGGAGCCCTGTGCTTCGGTGCCCTCCGCGCCGGAGCCCGCCCTTTCGGAACCCTCCGCCCCGAAAGCCGGCATCGGTCCCGTACGCTGCGAGCGTGATCATGGACGACGAGCCCGCCGCGCCGCCCGCCCTCGCCCCGCTGGCCGCGCGCCTGCGTGCGGCGGGCTGTGTCTTCGCGGAGGACGAGGCCGAACTGCTCCTCGATGCCGCCGCTTCCTCACCCGCCGGCCTGGAGTCGATGATGCTGCGCCGCATCGCGGGCGAACCGCTGGAGCAGGTCGTCGGCTGGGCCTCCTTCGCGGGCCTGCGCATCCACCTCGACCCCGGCGTCTTCGTGCCGCGCCGCCGTACGGAATTCCTTGTCACGGTGGCGCTCGGACTGCCGTGTCCGACGCCGACCGTGGCCGTGGACCTGTGCTGCGGCTCGGGCGCGGTCGGCGCGGCGCTCGCCGCCGCCCTGCCCTCCTGCGAACTGCACGCGGCCGACATCGACCCGGCGGCGGTGGCCTGCGCCCGCCGCAACCTGCCGCCGTCGAGCGTCCACGAAGGCGACCTGTTCGAGGCGCTGCCCGCCTCTCTGCGCGGCCGGATCCACCTCCTGGCCGCCAACGTCCCGTACGTCCCCACCCGCGACATCCCCTTCCTTCCCGCGGAGGCCCGCGAGCACGAGCCCCACACGGCCCTGGACGGCGGCGAGGACGGCCTCGCGGTGGCGCGCAGGGCCGCCGAGGGCGCGGCCGAGTGGCTGGCGCCCGGCGGCCACTTCCTGATGGAGGCGACCCAGGCCCAGGTCCCGCTCGCCCTGCGCGTCTTCGAGGACTCGGGGCTCACCGGGCGGGTCGTCGTGGACGAGGAGTGGGAGTGCCGGGTGGTCGTGGGGACGCGGGCGGGGACGGGCGGCTGAGGAGCGGGGCGGGCGGCTGAGGAGCGGGACGGGCGGCTGACGAGCGGGACGGGCGACCGTCTGGCTGTCCGGCCGTGAGCATGCGCCGCGGCGGCTCGGGCGCCGCTTGGCCGTCCGGCCGTGAGCGTGCACCGCGGCGGCTCGGGCGACCGCCTGGCTGTCCGGCCGCGGGCGGTGTATCGCGGTGGCCTCAGACGAGCACGGTGACCAGCAGTGTGAAGGCCGCGACCGCCGCCGCGGACGGGCCGCGCGAGCGCGTCGCCGCCCTCGCGTACGCGTATCTCGACTTCGCCGAACGCAACCCCGCGGTCTACGAGGCGCTGTTTGACCTCGACGGCGGCCTCCCGTACGCGCGGGAGGACACGCCCGAGCCGCTCAAGGACGCCTTCGCCGCCCTCCTGGAGACCCTGGGCGAGGCCGCCGGCGACGCCTTCGAACCGGCCCTGTTCACCGAGGTTTTCTGGGCCTGCCTGCACGGAGTCGCCACCCTCACCCGCACCGACCGCCTGCCCTCGGAGTACACCGACCAACGCGTGAACCTCTTGGTGGACCGCCTCGGCGTGTACTGACCGTCTTGGGTGCCGTTTCGTCATACCGCCTCGTGGCCCTAGGGTCTGCCCATGATTCGCGCAGTGGTGTTCGATGTCGGTGAGTGCCTGGTGGACGAGACGCGGGAGTACGGCACGTGGGCCGACTGGCTCGGCGTGCCCCGCCACACGTTCGCTGCGATGTTCGGCGCGGTGGTCGCTCAGGGACGGGACTACCGTGACGTGTTCCAAGAGTTCCGGCCAGGCTTCGACCTCTACGAGGAGCGCGAGAAGCGGGCACAGGCCGGCCAGGCGGAGCACTTCGGCGAGGGTGACCTGTACCCGGACGTACGCGACTGCTTCGCGACCCTGCGCGCGGACGGGCTGTGGCTCGGCATCGCGGGCAACCAGACCGTGCGCGCTGGTGGCATCCTCCGCGCACTGTTCGCGGAGGACGTCGACTTGATCGGGACCTCCGACGACTGGGGCGCCTCGAAGCCCGACCGCGAGTTCTTCGTGCGGGTCGCGGATGTCGTCCCGTACGACAACGAGGAGATCCTTTACGTCGGCGACCGCGTCGACAACGATCTGGCCCCCGCCGTCGCGGCCGGCATGCGCACTGCGCTGGTGCGGCGGGGGCCTTGGGGCACCATCCAGTGGGACACCGAGGAGGCGAAAGCGCTCCCGACGTTCCGCGTCGAGAGCCTCCTCGAGCTGCCCGAGCTGATCAAGACGTTCAACGAGCAAGCGCGCTGACCGTCGTCGACCAGCCGTACAGGCGGTCGTCGAGGTTGCGGACACACGACTCGCTCTGGTGCGGGGCCAGCGCACGCCGCACGTCCCGCACTCTGTCCATGCCCGTCGCGTACCAGGTGACCTCCAACTGGTCCAAGGCCTGAGTCGCGTAGCTGCACGCCTCCTCGGGGTTTCCGGCAGCGGCCTCGACGGCGGCGAGATCACCGAGGACGACGGTGCGTTGCTTTGCTGCGTCCTCCGGCAGGTCGTTGAGCACGTGCTGCAGCGTCGTCCGGGCCTGTGGAAGGTGTCCGGCCTGCAACTGCGTGTTCCCCTTGAAGGCAGCCAGCCGGGTTGGGCCGAACCAGTCCAACCACCCTGGCGACACGTTCTCGGAACCTGCCGCGAGGGTGTCCTCGGCATGCCCGATGAGGTGCAGGGCGGTGCGCGCGTTGCCGCACCGGGTCTCGCACTCGGCTTCGACCGCGTCCAGCCAGGCGAGGAACTCGGCTGAGGCAGCCTCGCGGCGAGCGTAGGTACGAGCAGCCACCATGCGCTCAGTGGCCGTGTCCCGCTCACCGGCCCATCCCGGGATGAATGCGGTATGCGCCAGGATCGCCGCTCCCATGATGGCGTCGTCCGCCTCACCCGCGGCCTGCAGCGCTCGAAGCCATGTGCTCTGTGCGCGATCGGGTTCACGGAGGTCGAAGAACTCGATGCGGCCGGCCAACAGCCATGTCTCTGCGAGCGCAGTTGCCACCGACTGCCTTGTCCGACCGGCGGTCTCCTCCAGGAGCGTGCACCCGAGCGTGGCGTGGGCGACCGCGGCGGGATGCAGTGTCGCAGGCGCAACCGTCCAGTACAGACGCCGGTGCGAGCGCGTCACCGCCTCATAGTCCTGGCCGACCGTGGACGGTTGCAGGGCTTGTGTGGATCCGCGCGGGACGGCCGTCAGCGGGACGGCGCCGAGGGCCGGGCGCCGCGCCTCCCGGGCAGGCAGATCGCGCGTCGCCCCTGCGGGAAACCCCAGGTCCGCCAAGGTCTGCCCGAGCAGCCGTGACAATGCCTGCGCGACCTCGGGATGAGGTAGGGGAGGATTCGCGGACTCCCACCTTCGGACCTGGCGCACGCCCACGCTCAATGCGTCGGCCAGGTCTTGCTGGTTTGCGTACCCTGCGGCGACGCGCGCCGACTTGAGCCGCGTGTTTCCCGGTGTTCTCGACACTTCGTCCTCCTCCGCCTCGCTCCGAAGCGTGCCACAACAGGCCCTGTTGAAGCCATAGTTCACGCGCTCGGGCGCAAGAAAGTCCTCTTTGGTGCAGAGAAGTGACCTATTGAAGTCCTCGAACCGGGCTCGCTCGGGCGGGAGTCTGAACACCCACAGAGTCGAGGTGATCGAGGAGCCCCCACATGCAAACGAGACGCACCGTCACCCCCACAGTCCTTCGCCACCCGTCGTGGACGATCGCCGCGGACCGTACCCGGGGCGCCTCGGCTCCGCTGCGGCATGTCGAGTGCACGACGTGCGGCGACGAGTCCCCGACGGTCGCCGTGACCGAGCAGGCCGCCACCGACAGCTGGGCCGTGCGTCACGCCGGAGCCGTTGGACACACCGGATTCCGCGAGGTCGTGACCGCGTACTTGCGAGCCACCGCGGCACCCGGAAAGAAGGGCGCGTCATGGAAGCGAGCATGATCTGTCGCCACTGCGACAAGCCGATCGTGCCCGGCCAGAACTACATCGCGCTCGACAAGTTCAGTGCCAGCGGTGGCGGCATCACCCTGCACGAGCACACGAACTGCCCGCGCACTCCGGCCTACCCGCCCGCCCCGAGGCGCTTCGAGAACTCGGGCGAACACGACACCGAGAAGTGATCTGTCCAAAGGGAGTGACCATGTCTCAGAGCCTGTACGACCGCGACGTGACCGGGCCGTTCGCTGCGCTGTGCGGCGGCGGTACGGACAACGACGGGAACATGGAGTCCTGCATCTCGCTCGCCGAGCTCGCCGGTGGCGGCTACGCGCTCGGTGACACCAAGCCCGAGGGCGCGGGCCGCGAACTGCGCATGAGCGCCGAGGAGATTACGGCCTTCGCGCGGGAGTGGCTCGCCCGCGCGCAGGCTGCGGACTGACCACTCCACAGGTGCCCCGGCCCACAAGGTCGGGGCGCTACCGTCTCTCCCTCAGCTGCGACGGGCCAGGAGATACCCGTGCCTCTTGCTTCGCTGCTCGACAACCCCGCAAAGACACTGACGCCATGGCCGCGTCAGCCGCTGTTCTTCCCGCACGCTCCCGACGCCTTCGAGAACCTGCTCACGCTCAATGAGGCGCTCGACCTCATCGACCACGAGTGCCTCGCCGCGCGCAACGTCGTCCTGGTCAAGGACGGCAAGGTCCTCGAACGACATACGTACATCGACGGTGAGATGCCGCGCCCGGGAGCTCTACGCGCCCACCTCGACGACGGGGGTACGGTCTCGCTGCGCCAACTGCAGAGAGTCAAGCCGTCGCTGGCCCGGCTGCAGCGCGAGATCCAGCAGGAGACCGGCTGCCTGGTCCACGTGAACGCATACCTCACCCCGCCCGGCGCTCAGGGGCTGAAGTATCACTACGACCCGTACGTCACGCTCATCGTCCAGCTCGCAGGCCGTAAGACATGGCCGCTGCACGAGCCTCTCGTCGAGAACCCAGTGACCGAGTACGGCAACTTCCTCGGCCGCGGATTCACCGACGCCGAGCGCAGGTTCCTCGCCAACACCCCGCCCTCGCAGTCCTTCACCCTTACACCCGGCGACGTCTTCTGGCTGCCTCGCGGCTTCATCCACTCTCCGTACGCCGAGGGCGATGAGCCGAGCCTGCACCTCACGTTCGCACTCAAGGAGCGCACGTACCACTGGCTCGCCGAGCAGGTGGTACGCGAGGTTCTCGACCAGGCGCTCGTCGACCCCGCGATGCGCGAGGCAATCCCACCGGGCGAACTCCGGGGAAAGCCGTGGGCCGCAGTGGAGCACGTCCGCGAGTACCTCATCGGTGCGCTCCTTCTCACCGACCCCGAGGAGATGGCCGACCGCGCCCGGACCACGGCCCGCGGATCGACCGCCACTGTCAGCGCCTCGCGCTAGGTCCTGTCTTCCTCGCCCTTCGCTGACCCTCCTGGGAGCCGCCATGCCCCTCTCCCCGCACTGGCACGCCTACGCGTACACCGGCCGTTCTTACACGGATGCACTCATCCGACGGGGTGAAACCCCCGGTAACTACCCACCGATCGAGATCAAGAACTGGCTGACCAGGCCACGCGGCCACATCGCAGCCACCTTCACCGAGATCGAGGAAGCCGTCTCCTGGCTCAAGCAGGAACTCGTCGCCATGCCACCCGCCGGAACCGACTTCTTCCCGATCGACGAGCGCCTGGAACACAGTCGGTCGACTCTGGCCCAGACGGCGGGGAACGATGTGGTCTACGGCTACTACTCGACCTCCGGCCGGTATGTATCGCGCGCACTGATCGCGTGCCCCCGCCGCGGCATCTCCGTATGCCCCGAGAGGCGAACGTAGTCCGCACTGCACAAGAAACCAGCCGCGGGCCCGACCTGTTCGCGTCGGGCCCCGCGGCATGTGCGGGCGGGAGCGGCGGGCGGTACCCGCCGTCACATCCGGCTCAGCGAAGCCGCCGCCGACAGGACCTCGTGGATGGCCCGGCGGTCGCCGTCCTGCCCGGCCGCCGCCTCCTCCGGCAGGACGTGACCGGCGGTGAGGCGGCAGAACTCCACGCCGTCCAGGGCGACATGCGCCACCTCGTGCTCGGCCGAGCCGAGGGCGCCCGGCGAGTCGAGGGCGATCAGCCACTCGCCGCCACCGACCCCCTCCACCTCCAGGCGCAGGCTGCGTCCGGGCGTACCGGCGCGCACCAGGCCGCTGGCCGGTGCGGCCCGCCCCTCGCGGCGGCGCCGGGCGAGGGCACGGGGCAGCTGGCGGGCGGCGAGGTCGATCATCCGGTTGAGGTGGCGCGGTGTCGGCGGTGTGTACGGGTAGTCGACCGCGTCCGCGATATCGCCGGCGTGCACCCAGCAGGCGAAGGCGCGGTCCAGGAGGGAGTCCCGCAGCGGCAGGCTGAACCGCCCGTACGGCACGGACAGCTCCCCGGATCCGCCGCCCGCGAACGACACCGTGCGCACCAGCGCATGCGTCTGTTCCCGCCACGGCATCCGTACGGTGCGCGTCGGCGGGAAGTGCGAGGCCCGCCAGTACGTCTCGGTGCGTTCGCCGGGCGAGGCCTCCTCGGGGGCGATCGGGCCGAGCGGATCCTCCAGGCCGAGCGCGAGCGCCACGAGCCCGTCCACGCTCAGCAGATGCGCGATCACCCCGGCCACGGTGGTCCGCCGGTTCGCGGGACGGTCCGACTCGCCGTCGTACCACTTCAGGCGTACGGGCGCGTGCCACTCGCCGTCGCCGATGTCCTGGAGCAGCGCGTCGAGCCGCGCCGTCTCCGCGTCGTACGGGGCGGCCCAGTCGGGCACGGGTATCCGCGGCGGCCGCCGGTCCAGGCAGCCGGCGAGGACCCGTGAGCGCAGCCCCGGGTCGAGGTCGAGGCTCTCCTCGGGCTGCAGCAGCCCCACCGCGTCCCGCAGCCGCAGCGCCTCGTCCGCGCAGGAGCCGCAGTCGCCCAGGTGCAGTTCGACCGCGGTGGCCTCCTCGGGCGAGCAGGCCGCGAGCGCCCAGGCGCCGAGCAGCGACTTCAGTACGTCGTGCGGCAGTGCCAGGGGCGCGGGCTCCACCGGTTCGGGCAGCGGGCGGCCGCTGTCCTCCACGGACGTCCGCGGCGGCGGGATCCGGGTGGGTGCAGGGGCGCCCGGGTGCTCGTCCCTGTCCGGCCCCTGGCCCCGGCCCCCGCCCGGCTCGTCGTCCGGCTCTTCGTCCGGATCGTGCGGGCCGGGGTTCATGTCGCTCTCCCGTACCCCTGCCGTCCCCGGCCTCCGCCGCCGTTGCCGCGGTCGTTGGCCGAGGAGAGCAGTTGCAGCCCCAGCCGCAGTCGGCGGCGTGCCTCGTCCTCGGTGACGCCCAGGTCGGCGGCGGTCTGGCGGTAGTCGCGGCGCTGGAAGTAGGCGAGTTCGAGTGCGGCGCGCAGCGGGGCGGGCATGGACGTGACGATGTAGTCCGCGCGTGCGGCCACCGAGGCCTCGCGGACCTTGCGCTCCAGGTCCTCGGCGCTGCCGGGGCCGCCCTCGGCGAGCGCCGCCGTGCCCTGGGTGCGCAGCCGCTGCACGGCCTGGCGCTGGGCGAGGCCGGCGATCCAGGAGCGCAGCGGGCCGTTCCTCGGGTCGTAGGCCTCCGGGTTCTCCCAGACGAGGGCGAACACCTCGCGGGTGACCCGGTCCGCGGCGTCCTCGTCCTCCAGGACGCGGTGCGCGAGGCTGTGCACGAGCGAGGCGAAGCGGTCGTACAGCTCGCCGAGCGCGGCGGCCTCGCCGCGCGCGAGCCGCTGCTGCATTCTGCGGTCCCACCGGGGTGGTGCGTTGTTCGCCATCAGGCCCCTCCCGAACCTCTTGACCCGTGCGTGCAGCGTGCGCGGTGCGGGTGTCTGGTGTCCCCTCCCGCCGCTCCCGCCGCGCTGCGTTGTCCCCCGGCTCGAATGTAGTCCGAGTTGTTGTCCGTGTACGCCCCTTTACTGCAATGTGCGTCCGCGGCGGGGCCCGGGATGGTAACGAATGCGTCACCTTCACTCACCCGAGGCAACTGAATGAACCTGACCGAAGTCGATCTAGTTAGATCGAATCAGGCGAAACGTGATAGGGCTTCGGAGGTAAGCCAGGTCTCAGTGGAGAACTGTTTCAGCGGGTAACCGCGAGGGCAGCCGCGAGACCAGGAAGCGAAAGGACTGCTTCCGGATCTTCGAGCGAGAGGCATGGTGTGACGCTCAAGGTGACCGAGGCGGATCGGGGCGGCTGGGCCGTCATCCAGGTCAGCGGTGAAATGGACCTGGTGACCTCCCCGGCCCTGCGCCAGCGTGTCCACGACGCGGTCGCGGACGGCCGCCGCAGCGTCGTGCTCGACCTCTCCGAAGTCCTGTTCTGCGACTCCTCCGGCGTCGGCGTGCTCATCGCCTCCCGCCGCCTGCTGCGCTCCTGCCAGGGCCGCCTCCGCCTGATCCTGCCCGCCCGCGGCGCCGAGGACGGCTCCCACGTCAACCGGGTCCTCGCGGCCCTCGGCGTCCGCCGCCTCTTCGAGGTCTACCCGGACGCGGCCTCCGCGGCGGACGACTCGGCCCAGCCACTGACGGCCTGAGCGGCCCGCCCCCTGCCTCTGAGCGGCCGGCCCCGGCTCCGGGCCGTCCCCGGCTCCGGGCCGTCCCCGTGCTGGCTGCCGGCTGCCGGCTAGAGCTTCTCCTTGGCGACGGCCACCAGCGCGTTGACGGCCGCCTTCGCCCGGGCGGTGCGCGCGTCAAAGTCCTCCCGGCCCTCCGCCTTCGGGATCAGCGACACGAGGTCCAGCGCCCGCTGCGCCGCCTCGGGTACCTCCGGTCCCTCTGTGATGAGCCGCAGCCGGAACAATCCCTCGTACACCTCCACCCGCAGGTCGAAGGCGCGCGCCTTCAGCGCGGCATGCGTCTCCTCGAACTCCCCGCCGTTGCAGATGAGCCACCGCTCCATCTGCGCCCGCCGGTACATCATCAGCGCGCCCGCGTACGCGCTGTACACCTGCAGCCGCTCCTGCCGCAGCTGCTCGCCGCGCGCGAACTTCTCGCCGCGGACCAGCGCCCGTTTCTGGTAGCCCTGGCTCACCACGACGCCCAGCAGGGTTCCCAGCACGGCTATGACACTCGCAACAGCCTCCATACGCACAGTCGATCATGCGGACACCCCGCGCAGCGGCTTGTCCCGGATTCTCGACAGCCTCGATACGGAGCCGAATTTTCCGGGTGTGCAGCGCATACGCCGACGTACGCTCACCTCTGACGTGATTGCCACCGCATCCGAGACTGCCGCGGCATCCGTGACCGCCATCGCACCCCGACGAGTTTCGAGTGAGGCCGCCGAAATGGACAGCGCAGAATACGAGCGCAGGATCGCCGCCCGCTTCGCCCGCTTCGACCAGAACCGCAACGGCTATATCGACCGCGAGGACTTCTCCTCGACGGCGCAGGCCCTGCTCGCCGAGTTCGGCGTGACCGCCCGCTGCGACAAGGGGCAGGCGCTGTACATCGGGGCCGAGGCCTTCTGGCAGGGCATGGCGGGGATCGCGGACGTGATCGGCGACCAGCGGGTCTCGCGCGAGGAGTTCGTGACCAGCGCGGTCAAGCGCCTGCGGGACAGCCCGCAGCGCTTCGCCGAGATCGCCCGCCCGTTCCTGCGCGCGGTCCTCGCGGTCGCGGACCAGGACGGCCAGGGCGTGAAGCCCGCGGACGCGGAACGCGTCCTGCGCGTCCTGGGCGTCGCCCCCTCCGCGATCCCCGTGGTCATGTCCACCCTGGACCCGGCGGGCACGGGCCGCATCCTCGCCGAGGACCAGCTCCTCGCCGCGCTCGCCGAGTACTTCACGACGCCGGAGCCGTAATCCGGCCGGCCTGGGCGAACACGTGCTGCGGCGTGCGCGCGGCTGCGGCTGCGGCAGCGTGCGCGCAGCCGCAGCCCAAGCAGTCGGCCGGCTCGCCCTTGGCAGTCGGTCAACTCACCCTTGCCCGCCCGGGATTCACAGACGGCCGTGAGCAGCGCCTGCCTCGCGCGGGTCCGGCCGGTCCGGCACCACGCGCCCACCGTCGGCTGCGAGACCCCGGGGCCAGGTCTCGGTCGAGCGGAACGCGCCGAGCAGCCCGAGCGCCGAGGTGCCTGCCATGAGCGACAGCGCCGTGGTCCAGCCGGCGCCGCTGTCCGCCACCCATCCGAACAGGGGTTGCAGCGCCGCGGAGGTGGCGAACACTCCGGCGTTGAGCACGGCCAGGGCGGTGGCCGCCACCGCCGGGGAGACCGACTCGCGCAGGGCCGCGAACGACACGGTCACCTGCGAGGCCGCGGCACCCAGCAGTACGTAGAGCAGGACCCCCTGCCATCCCGCGGTCCAGGGCAGCACCGCCAGACCGGTCCAGCCGGCGAGCGCCATCGCGCTGGTGGCCAGCAGGAACGGCTTGCGTCGGCCGGCGCGGTCCGACCAGAGGCCGATCACCAGGCATCCCACGCCGTACGTCACCAGCGCCGCCGTGGTGTACACGGCCGCGGAGGTGTTGGACAGTCCGCGGGTCTCGGTCAGCAGCGGGACGCCCCACAGCCCGGCGAAGGCGTAGAACACGCCATTGGTGCCCATGGTCGCCAGCAGCAGCGGCCACATCTCCCGGCAGCGCAGCGCGGCCACCAGGCCGGCACGCCCACCGGGGCCCGCCCCCGCGGATGCGGCGGGAGCGCCGGGCGGGCGGTCGCGGACCGCCACCGCCACGCCGAGCGAGAGGACGAGTCCGATGAGCGCCACCGCGGCGAACAGCTGCCGCCAGCTGAAGTGCTCCAGCAGCCACGCCGCGGGCGAGCCCGCGACGACGGCCCCGGCGGCGGCCAGCAGCATGGTGACCCCGGTGATCGCTCCGTAGGTCTCGGGCCGGAACCAGTCGGCGTTGTACTTCATGATGCCGACGAACACCACGGACAGACCGGCACCCGTCAGCACGGGCCCGGCCGAGCCCGCGGCCAGGCCGTGGGCGCCGGAGAGCACCAGCGAGCCGGCGGCGGTGACCATGGAGCCCACGGCCACACAGATCCGGGATCCGTAGCGGTCCACCAGGAGCCCGGCGGGAATCTGCGCCACGGTGTAGATCCAGAAGTGCCACGAGGCCAGTGCGCCCAGCTCGGCTCCGCTCGCGTTCAGGCTCGTGGAGAGGGAATCGGCGAAGGTGGCGGGGGCGAACCGGTGGAAGAACCCGAGTACGAAACACCCCGCGAGCACCGACCAGCCCGCGAGCCGGCGCACGCGGTGGTCAGACATCGAGCACCTGGTCCAGGATCCAGTTGTCCAGTCGGTGCACCACGTGCTCCTCGGACACGTAGCACCCGGGCGCGGAGGCCTTCAGTCCTCTCTGCTGGTATTCGGTGATCCAGTCGTCCTCTTCGATGACCTGGTCCAGTCGCTTGTAGTAGCGCTTGGCGACCTCGCTGAAGTCGGGCCGCTCGACGGTGGAGGCGGGGAAGGAGTACCCGACGCGCACGCGGGTGCGCGTCGCGGAGTCCGGGATCTTGTGGATCCACCACATGACGTCCTGGGCGGTGACGAGGAAGAATCCGGGCAGCAGGATGGAGAAGTGCGCTCCCTTGGCGGCGGCGCCGGTCAGACCGCTGGTATGCGGGAAGCCCTGGTCCCGCTCACCCGGATGCAGGGCCGGGGTGTGCTCGGATTCGTGGTAGACGCCGATCCAGTTCCCTTCGGAGACCGGAAGGGTGACCGGCTGTTCACCGATCGAGTCACGATGGATGTGCTTGGTGTGCAGCGTCTCCATGTCCACTTCGGCATAGAGCTTCCAGTTGGATTCGAGGACGTATTCACGCTGCTCGACCGCGACCATCTGCCCGGTCCGGTGCGGGGCGGCGACGGTCGGGATGTAGTTTCCGAGGTATGCGTCCAGGGTGGGTGAGTTCTTGGTGTCCCCGAGGTGCACGAAGATCAGCCCCTCGCGGATTCCGGAGGGCACCTGGAGCAGGTTCCGTCCGAGTCCGGCGAGTTCCTCGCGGCTGTGACCGTCCAGGCCGGGCGCGTGTTTGAGTACGCCTTCCAGGCTGTAGGTCCAGGAGTGGTACGGGCAGCGCATCCCGCGGCAGGTGCCGGACGCGTCCTCGACGACCAGGGATCCGCGGTGCCGGCAGGAGTTGCGGAACACCCGCACTTCGTGGTCGTCGCCGCGCACGACGAGGAGCGGCTCGTCCAGTAAGCGAAGGGTGAAGAAATCACCGGGGTTGGGGACGGATGAGGCCAGTCCCGCGAAGTGCCAGGCAGGGCGGAACATGGCCGCCATCTCACGCTCGAACCATTCCTGATCGCTGTACACCCAGTGCGGCAGGGTTTCCGCGCGTTCACGTGGCAGGCGGGTCCTGGCGTAGTGCCTGGGATCGAATATGTCTTTCGGTGTTTCCATCGGAATTGGACTTCCCTTGTTCTGCGGCGGGTTGAGACTGCTGCGGTCCTCAGGAGTTGGGTGTGACGTTCTTGGCCGGGATCCAGAAGTCGGCGTTCTCGATGCCCAGCTTCACCGGATCGAAGACGGGGTCGATGCCCGCCCGCCGCTGGGCCTCGTAATCCCGCAGTGCGACCAGTGCGGGCTTGGCGAGGAAGATGACGCAGACCATGTTCACCCAGCCGAGCGCGGCGTAGCCGACGTCGCCGATGGCCCAGATGATGTCCGCCGACTCCACCGATCCGTAGAAGACCATGGCCAGGATGGCGATACGCAGCACGTGTACGAGCGCGGAGCTGCTTGTTCCGCCGGTGAGGTAGGTGAGACTGGTGTCCGCGATGTAGAAGAAGGCCACCAAGGTGGTGAAGGCGAACAACGCCAGGGCGATGGCCACCACGTGTGAGCCGCTTCCCGCGAAGACCGTGTCGACGGCCTGCTGTGTGAACGCGGGCCCGGCGTCCACACCCGGAAGGTGCGTCGCGAGCTTCTCGCCGTTCTCCGTCCGGACGTTGTAGCTGCCGGTCACCACGATCATCAGCCCGGTGGCCATGCAGACGAACAGCGTGTCGACGTAGATCGAGAACGACTGGACGAGTCCCTGCTTGGACGGGTGCGAGACCTCGGCCGATGCCGCGCCGTACGTCCCTTCGCCGACGCCTGCGACGTTGGAGAAGATGGCCCGGCGGACACCCCAGGCGATGGCCGCGCCGACGATCCCGCCGAAGACCGAATCGGCTCCGAAGGCGCTGGACAGGATGGTGGCGATGGCGCCCGGTACCCGTTCGGCGTTGACCGCGAGGACGACGAGCGCCACCAGTACGTACGCCAGTGCCATGAAGGGCACCACCCGGTCGACGACGGCGATGATGCGCCTGCGTCCGCCGATGATGACGAAACCGAGGGCGACGACGAGTACGAGGGCGGTCGCCCATGGGCTGATCCCCATGGCCTGTTCGAAGCCCGCCGCGATGTTATTGGACTGGACGCCGGGGGCGAGGACCGCGTACAGGACGAGCGCGGCCGTCGCGGCCACGACCGCAAGCCACTTCTTCCGCAGCCCCTTCTCTATGTAGTACGGGATGCCGCCACGGAACTGGCCGTCGACTCTGCTCTTGTAGATCTGGGCGAGCGTCGACTCGACGAACGCGGTGGCTCCTCCGA
Organism: Streptomyces lothianensis; assembly: GCF_047779955.1. Taxonomy (NCBI): domain Bacteria; kingdom Bacillati; phylum Actinomycetota; class Actinomycetes; order Kitasatosporales; family Streptomycetaceae; genus Streptomyces; species Streptomyces lothianensis. Next base: position 42,297 of record NZ_JBLMKT010000036.1, read on the forward strand.
GGAAGGCCATGACGGCCATCCAGAACAGCGCGCCGGGTCCGCCGAATCCGATCGCCGTGGCCACACCGGCGATGTTCCCGACCCCCACCCGGCTGGAGAGCGTGAGCGCGAGTGCCTGGAACGACGACACTCCCGCCTCGGAGCGCTCTCCGGTCCGGATCAGACGGATCATGTCCGGTATGCGGCGTATCTGGATGCCGCGCGTGAGCACCGTGAGTATCAGGCCGAGGCCGAGCGCCAGCACGACCAGCGGATTCCACAACCAGTCGTTGAGAGCGACGAGGAAGTCCATGTTCACCCTGCTTTCGGAGGTCAAGGATGAGGAGTGCCTGACGTGGCGTCCGAGGTTCGGGACTGCCGCGAGCGGCAGGTGTGTCCGGAACACGAAGTCGCAGGGCTGCGATGAGTTCGAGGTACCCGCCCGAGCCGATGGTCGAGATGAGCTGCGCCGGAGGGTCACTCCGAGGCTGATCGGCTCCTGTGTTGCACGGCGCTCCCACCAGCCGGTTTTGCCTGCCGGGGAGCGCAGGACCCATGTGTACCATGTTACATGTCACATGTTCTAGGCATGCGTGTGCCGTTGACCCAGCGTGCCGGGCGGGCGTTCATCACGTGGACGGGTCGTAGAGGTCCGGCGGGCCGGGGAGAAGGAGGCGTGCGGACGAACTTGAGCGAACGGACGTCAGCGAGGGGACGTCAGTGAACGGACGTCAGTGAACGGACGTCGGTGAACAGCCTCGCGGGAGGCGGACGGCGCCTCAGGCGAACCGCTCCCGCAGCTTGTACTTGAGTACCTTCCGCAGCGTCTCGTTCCGGGGCAGCGCCGCCACCACCTCGAGCTGCTCCGGCAGCTTGTGCGTGGAAAGGCCCTCCGCCCGGAGGTAGTCCGTGACCTCGGTGAGGGTCAGGGGCGCGGCGCCGGCGGGCTGTTCGACCACCGCGCAGACCCGCTCGCCCCGCGCCTCGTCGGGCAGCCCGATGACCGCCGCGTCACCGACCGCCGGATGCCGGTGCAGGAGATCCTCGATCTCCTTCGCCGAGATGTTCTCGCCCTTGCGGATGATCACGTCCTTCGCGCGTCCGGTGAGCACAAGATGGCCGGATTCCGTCAGATGCCCGAGGTCCCCGGTGATCAGGTAGCCGTCCGCATCGAAGACCTCGGCGGTCTGTGCCGGGTCCAGGTAGCCCTGGCACACCGCCTCGCCCTTCAGCCGCACCTCCCCATCCGTACCGGCGGGCAGCTCCTTGCCCTCCGGGGACGTGATCCGGACGGACATGGCGGCAGGCGGACGGCCCTCCGTCGTCGCCAGGTGCTCCGTGGTGTCGTCCGGCGCGCCCATCGTGATCATGGGCACCTCCGTCATCCCGTACCCGTGGGTGAGTTGGCAGCTCATCTCCCGTACGACGGCGTGGTAGACCTCGGGGGGCTTGGGTGCGCCGCCGCCCGCGAGCAGGCGGAGTGTCGGGATCAGCTTCTCGCCGGGCTGTTTGCGCTGTTCGGCGAGGAACATCGAGTAGAAGGCCGTCGATCCGCCGGCCGTCGTGACCCCGTGGCGCCGGTAGCCGTCCAGCGCCCCGGGCAGCGCGAACTTCTCGAAGAGCACCGCGGGGAACCCGTACAGGAGCAGCATCACCAGGTAGTCGGGCCCGCCGATGTGCGCGTACGGGAAGGCGATCGAGCCCACGTCCTCGGCAGACAGGCGCAGCGCGTGTGCCAGGCAGGAACCGCCCGCGATCAGTGACCGGTCCGTGTGCAGTACGCCCTTGGGGTCGGATGTCGTGCCCGAGGTCCAGTAGATCCACCGCACCGAGGTGCCCTCGGCGGGCGGCGGCGGCAGGATGCGCGGATCGCCGTCGGGGAGCGTGTCATAGGCCTCGAAGATGCCGCGCGCCCCGAGCCGCCGCGCCATCTCCGTGTGGTCGAAGCCCCGCCATACGCCGGGGGAGGCGAAGAAATCCGCTTTGGACTCGCGCAGCGCGAAGCCGACCTCCTTGTCCCGGTAGAAGGGGATGACCGGCGACTGCACGGCCCCGATGCGGGCGAGGGCGGCCGAGAGCAGGACGGTCTCGATCCGGGTGGGAAGCTGCCAGGCGACCACCGTGCCGGGGCGTACGCCCATCTCCCACAGCCCGGCCGCGACCCGCTCGCCGCGGTCGCGCAGCTCGGCGAAGCTCAGGCCGCGGTCGTCGGCGGGGGAGTCCTCGGCCTGGATCAGGGCGCGGCGGTGCGGGGTGCGGGCGGCGCGGCGGCAGATCAGCTCCCAGAGCGTGGGCGCCGAATCAAGACCCGTTCCCGACGTGCCTGCTGACTCGCTCATCACGGACCTCCGTAGCCCCAGGACCACCACAGCTGACGGGTTGTCAGATTGTCGGAGAGCGTATGTCTCCGCGCCTTGTCGGTCCAGAGGTCAGGAAGCTAGCCTCTATCTGACGATCCATCAGAAACAGTCGACGCCCCAAGCGCGTCGGGTGAGGGGACCCCACAAATGGAACTGCCTCGGATCATCAGCGTCGACGACCATGTGATCGAACCCGCGCATCTCTTCGAGACCTGGCTGCCGAAGAAGTACCGGGACCGCGGCCCCAAGCCGCTCACCGCGGGCATCGGCGAACTCGCCTACACCGGTGGCAAGTACCAGATCACGATGGACCCGGAGGGCCCGCCGACCGACTGGTGGATCTACGAGGACCTGAAGTTCCCGTACAAGCGCAATATCGCCGCCGTCGGCTTCGACCGCGACGACATGACCCTGGAGGGCATCACCCGCGCGGAGATGCGGCGCGGCTGCTGGGATCCCGGGGCGCGCCTGGCGGACATGGACCTCAACCACGTCGAGGCCTCGCTCTGCTTCCCGACCTTCCCTCGCTTCTGCGGCCAGACCTTCGCGGAGGCGGGTGACAAGGAGGTCGCGCTGGCCTGCGTGCGCGCGTACAACGACTGGATGGTCGAGGAGTGGTGCGGCGACTCCGGCGGCCGTCTGATCCCGCTGTGCATCATCCCGCTGTGGGACATCGATCTCGCGGTCGCCGAGATCCACCGCAACGCGGCGCGCGGCGTACGCGCCGTCACCTTCTCCGAGATCCCCACCCATCTGGGCCTGCCGTCCATCCACTCCGGTTACTGGGATCCGTTCTTCGCGGCCTGCCAGGAGACCGGCACCGTCGTCAACATGCACATCGGCTCCAGCTCCCAGATGCCCGCCGCGTCGCCGGACGCCCCGCCCGCCGTGCAGGCCTCGCTCAGCTTCAACAACGCGATGGCCTCGATGATGGACTTCCTGTTCAGCGGCGTCCTGGTGAAGTTCCCGCGCCTCAAGCTCGCCTACTCCGAGGGCCAGATGGGCTGGATCCCGTACGCCCTCGAGCGCGCCGACGACGTATGGGAGGAGCACCGCGCCTGGGGCGGGGTGCGCGATCTGATCCCCGAGCCGCCGTCCTCGTACTACTACCGGCAGATCTTCTGCTGCTTCTTCCGTGACAAGCACGGCGTCGCGTCCCTCGATGTCGTCGGCCGCGACAACGCGACCTTCGAGACCGACTACCCGCACGTCGACTCGACCTTCCCGCACACCAAGGAGGTCGCCCTCGACCACGTCAAGGGCCTCGACGAGGAGACGGTCTACAAGCTGATGCGCGGCAACGCGATCCGCATGCTGGGACTGGACTTCGACCGGGGGCTGACCTTCCCCTGGACGGATGGGGCGGCCGGGGCGGCCGGGGTAGCCGGGGTAGCCGGACCCGCTGGACCCGCTGGACCCGCCGGACCCGCGAAGTAGCCGGACGGACGGGCCATGGACCTCACGTACACGCAGGAGGAAGAGGAGTTCCGGGCCGGGCTGCGCGAGTGGCTCGGCCGGGTGCTGCCCACGCTGCCCCCGAAGCCCGATCCGAACGACTGGCCCGGTCGGCGCGCGTACGACACGGGCTGGCAGCGCAGGCTGTACGAGGCGGGGTACGCCGGTCTGCACTGGCCCGTGGACGCGGGCGGGCAGGGCGCGACCCCGACGCAGCATCTGATCTTCCTGGAGGAGACCGAGAAGGCGGGCGCGCCCTACGTCGGCGCCAACTTCGTGGGCCTGCTGCACGCCGGACCCACCATCGCCGCCGAGGGCACCCCGCAGCAGCGCGCCCGCTGGCTGCCGCCGGTGCTGCGCGGCGACGAGATCTGGTGCCAGGGCTTCAGCGAACCCGACGCGGGCAGCGACCTCGCGGCCCTGCGCACGAAGGCCGTACGCGACGGCGACGACTACGTGATCACCGGCTCCAAGATCTGGACCTCGCACGCCGAGGTCGCCGACTGGTGCGAACTCCTCGTCCGTACCGACCCGGACGCGCCCAAGCACCGCGGCATCTCCTGGCTCGCGATGCCCATGGACGCACCGGGCGTCACCATCCGGCCGCTGCGGACGCTCGCCGGGTCCACCGAGTTCGCCGAGATGTTCCTCGACGAGGTGCGGGTGCCCGTCGCGAACCGGGTCGGGGAGGAGAACGACGGCTGGCGCGTCACCATGGTCACCCTCTCCTTCGAACGCGGCACCGCCTTCGTCGGCGAGGTCGTCGCCTGCCGCAGAACCCTCGCCGCCCTGGCCGGCGAGGCGCGCAGGAACGGCCGCTGGGAGGATCCGGCCCTGCGTCGCAGACTCGGCCTGCTCGCCGCCGAGTTCGCGGCCCTGTGGCGGCTCACCCAGTGGAACGTCAGCGAATCCGAGGCCACCGGATCGGTCCCCGGCACCGGCGGCTCCGTCTTCAAGCTGCGCTATTCGCACGCCCGCCAGGATCTCTACGACACGGCCGCCGACGTCCTCGGCGCGGGCGCCCTCGACATGGACCACGCCTGGGTGCTCGACCGGCTCTCCTCGCTCTCGTACACGATCGCCGCGGGCACCTCGCAGATCCAGCAGAACATCATCGCCGAGCGCATCCTCGGCCTCCCGAAGGGCCGGTGAGCAAGCCGCCATGCACTTCCAACTCACCGAGGACCAGCAGGCCCTGCGAAGCGGGATGCGTGAACTGCTCGCCGGACGCTTCGACCGCGAGGCCCTGCGCGCCGCCGTCGACACCGCCGCCGGGGCCCCCGGCGCGCTCGACCGGGGGCTGTGGCGGGAGCTGGGCGAGGCGGGGTTCTTCGCGCTCCGGCTCCCCGAGGACGAGGGCGGGGTCGGCCTCGGCCTCCCCGAGGCGGTCCTCCTCTTCGAGGAGGCGGGCCGCGCGCTGCTGCCGGGACCGCTGATCGCCACCCACCTCGCCGCCGGCCTTGTGCCGGGCGCGGCGGCGGGCAAGGTCGTCGTCACCCAGGCCGACGGGCCGCTGATCGAGTGGTACGAGGCCGCCGACGCGGTCGCCGGGGAGGCGCTCGCCGACGGCGCGGGCACCCCCGTACGCTCCGTCGACCCGCTCACCCCGCTGCACCGGCTGACCGAACCGGCCCCCACCACCGGGCCGCTCGTCGGGCTCCTCACCGCCGCCGAACAACTCGGCAGCGCCGCCCGCACCACCGAGATGGCCGTCGCCCACGCGCGCGAACGCGAACAGTTCGGCGCGGCGATCGGCTCCTTCCAGGCCGTCAAGCACCTGTGCGCCCAGATGCTCGCCCGCACGGAACTCGCCCGCTCCGCCGTCTACGCGGCCGCCGTCACCGAGGACCTCGCCGACATCGCGGGCGCCAAACTGCTCGCCGACGAGGCGGCCGTGCGCTGCGCGCGGGACTGCCTGCAGGTGCACGGCGGAATGGGCTTCACCTGGGAGGCCGACGTCCACCTGCATCTGAAGCGCGCCTGGGTGCGCAGGGAGCGGTGGGTGTCGCAGACCGGATTGACGGAACTCCTCGCCGAGCACCTCGCCGAAGCGGGCTGAAGGGCCCCGGAAGTGGGTGGGAGGACCCCGGAAGGGGGTCGAAGGACCCCAGCTTTCCCCTGAACGGTGGCGCTGAGTGACCGGGCGGGACCCACGTTCGGGTTGAGTCCGCTGGGCGACCCGTCACGGCGCGGAGTTGGGCACTTGCTCCGGTACGCTCCGTGAGGTGCGTGTGGTGGAGCGGTCGAGCCCGTACGGAGTCGCCGAAGCGGCGGCGCCGGAAGCCGCGATGCGCCCCGCACACAGTCCCCGGCCGCGTTTGGGCCCCGGTTGTTCGAGCCCCGCGAGTGCGCGTCGCACAGTATGGCGTATGTGTACTCCTTCGCGCTGGAATATGCCCGAAGCGCTTGTTGGGGTGACTGTACGTCAACCATGCTGTCCCGTACGGGGATCACGTTCCGTGACCCCGCCGTGGCACGAGGCTGTATTCCCAACGGTCCCGCCGGTTCGGATGGTGTGAGCGGTGCAGGTGCTTCAGGTTCAGATGGAGGTCGGAGCCGACCCCGCCGAGGTGGGGCGCGCCCGGAGGTGGGCCCGGTCACGGCTCGCCGTGTGCGGGATGGAGGCGGACGAGCCGGCGGCCGAGACGCTGGTGCTGCTGATCTCCGAGCTGGTCACCAACGCCGTGGTGCACACGGGGCGTCCGGCCGTCGTCCGCATGCTGCTGCCCGAGGTCCCGGCCCCCGCGGGCACGGTCCGCGTCGAGGTCGACGACTCCTCGCCCCGCGCGCCCCAGCCGCGCAGTGCCGACGGCGAGGAGACCAACGGCCGCGGGCTCGCCCTGGTCGACGGGCTCGCCGACCGGTGGGGCTGGCAGGTGGCGTCGAGCGGGGGCAAGCGGATCTGGTGCGAGGTGGACCGGGGTTCGCTGCCGCTCGCGGGGCCTTCGACCTCGTACGAGGACACGCTGCTGATCAGTTGAGGTGCGCCGTTGATGCACCGAGGCGTGCCGACGCGCACGACTGGCGTACCGACGCGCACGACTGGCGTGCCGGCGCTCACGGGTCTGTGTGCTGACGCGCGAGGGTGGTGTGCCGACGCGCACCGGCCGGTGGCGCGCTCACGGCCCGCCCCGAGCACGGGGAGCGCACCCACCGGCCGACACCGGCGATCCAACAGCCGCCCCGCTGGCCCGAGAGGCCGTCCCGGCCTCCGAGAAGCCGTCGCCGATCGCGCGAATCGCACTCGCCGAGGCCGCGGTCGCCCGCATGCGCGGCCGTCCGCACATACGCCCTCGACGTCCCCTCGCGACGAATCGCCACAGACAAGAGTGATGAAACGGACACGTCACGTCAATACCCGGTCAGCGGCCGACTGCACCGGACCCGCAGGTCCGCACGCTCAGAGAACGGCCACCGGTGCCACCGGAGTCCCCGTCCCGCCGACGAAGGGCTCCGGCATCGCGGAGAGCAGGAAGCTGTAACGCCCCTCCTGTGCACAGGCTGTGGACAGTTCCTCCAGATTCCAGTTCTGGCCCTGCAGCATCCCCATCTCGACCAGATGCAGCCCGTGCACCCCGAGCCACAGGTTCTCGATCTCCGGCGGGAAGATCTCGAAGACCATCGTGTCGTTCGCGACCGCCGCCACGTCCCGGGCGTGGAACCACTGCGGCGTACGGATCGAAAGCCCCGGTGAGGGTGTTGCGTAGGCGTGCTTGTCGCTCTGCAGGTACAGCCCCATCTGCCCCGTGCGCACGAGCACGACATCCCCGGCCCGCACCCGGACCCGCCCGAACTCCTCGGCCTCCGCGAGATCCTCCGGCGTCACGGCGTGATCCCCGGGCAGCCGGTCGACCCCCTTCGCCGCCGCCACGTCGAGCAGCACTCCGCGCGAGACGACATGCCGCGCCTTCTCGATCCCGCTGTGCGCGGCGCCGCCGTGCGCCGTGATCGTGTCCGCGGGACGCCCGTTGTAGATCTTCCCCGAGTGCGATACGTGGGTGAGCGCGTCCCAGTGCGTGGCGCACTGCAGGCCCATGGTCACCGCGTCGTCGCTGGTGGCGATCGTGCCGGGCCCGAACATCTCGAAGTTGAGCATCACCATCGTGTGCATCGGATTGACCCGGCCCGGGATCATGCCCGTCTGCACGCCGTTGTCCTGCAGATCGAGCGCGAGCGCTATCCGCCGTCCGCTCCTCACCTCGGCCGCCGCCTCCCGGACCACGTCATCGGTGATCAGGTTCAAGGTCCCCATCTCGTCGTCGGCGCCCCAGCGCCCCCAGTTGTTGACGCGCTTGGCGATGTCGTGGAACTCGGCGGGAAGGCCCATGACGCTCTCCTCAACTTCCTTGGTTGCTGGGGCTTGTGCTCGCGTATCAAGTGCACTCTAGAATCTAACGGTCCGTCAGAAACCGCGGGAAGGGGCACGACGTGGGGAACTTCTTGGCCGGCAAGGTCGTGGCAGTGACCGGAGCGGGCCGCGGCATCGGCCGTGCGGTCGCGCTCGCAGCCGCCGCCGAGGGAGCCAAGGTCGTCGTCAACGACTACGGCGTCTCCATCGAGGGCGGCGAACCCTCCTCCGAGGTGGCCGAACAGGTCGTCAAGGAGATCGAGGCGGCCGGGGGATCCGCGGTCGCGGTCGCCGACGACATCTCGACGATGGCGGGCGGTCAGCGCATCGTCGACACGGCCGTGTCCGCGTACGGGCGGATCGACGGCGTCGTCTGCGTCGCCGGGATCCTGCGCGAACGCATGCTCTTCAACATGTCCGAGGAGGAATGGGACCCGGTCGTCGCCACCCACCTCAAGGGCACCTTCACCGTCTTCCGCGCGGCCTCCGCGGCGATGCGTAAACAGGGCGGCGGCACGCTCATCGGCTTCACCTCCGGCAACCACCAGGGCTCCGTCGCCCAGGCCAACTACTCCGCCGCGAAGGGCGGGATCATCTCCCTGGTCCGCTCGGCGGCGCTCGGACTCCACAAGTACGGGGTGACCGCCAACGCGGTCGCGCCCGTCGCCCGTACCCGAATGTCGGCGAACGTGCCGATGGAACTGAAGGAGATCGGCACCCCGGAGGACGTGGCCTCCCTGGTCGTCTACCTCCTCTCGGACCGCGCCCGCGAGGAGAAGATCACCGGCCAGGTCTACACGATCGCCGGCCCCAAGATCGCGGTCTGGGCCCAGCCGCGTGAACTGCGCGCGGGCTACGCGGAGGGCCCCTGGACCCCGGACCGCATCGCGGACTTCCTCCCGGGAACGGTCGGCACGGACCCGATGCCGATGCTGGCGCAACTGGAGGCGATGGCGAAGGCGGCAGCGAAGAAGGACCGGCCGAACGCGTAGGTGCCGGGCCGGCAACTTCATCCCGTCCAGGGCCACCTCGCACGCCCTTGAGGCAGTGGGGGAGTTTGAGGACGAGCGCGTTCAGCGCGATCGGGGGCATGGGGCGAAGCCCCAATAGGGGGTCCAGGGGCGAAGCCCCCGGGGAGCCCAGGGATCACTAGGAGGAGCCCGCATGAAAGGCGTCATCTTCGACGGCAAGCAGACCCACGTGGTCGACGACCTGGACATCCGCGACCCCGGCCCGGGGGAAGTCCTCGTCGCCCTCGCCGCCGCCGGACTGTGCCACAGCGACCTCTCCGTGGTCGACGGCACCATCCCCTTCCCCGTACCGGTGGTCCTCGGCCACGAGGGCGCCGGCATCGTGGAGGCGGTGGGCGCGGGCGTCACCCATGTGACGCCCGGCGACCACGTGTCCCTCTCCACCCTCGCCAGCTGCGGCGCCTGTGCCGACTGCGACCGCGGCCGCCCGACGATGTGCCGCAAGGCGATCGGCAGGCCGCAGCAGCCGTTCTCCCGCGGAGGCGAACCGCTCTTCCAGTTCGCCTCCAACTCCTCCTTCGCCGAACGTACGATCGTCAAGGCCGTCCAGGCCGTGAAGATCCCCCACGACATCCCCCTGACCTCCGCCGCCCTCATCGGCTGCGGCGTTCTCACCGGCGTGGGCGCGGTCCTCAACCGCGCGCGCGTCGACCGGGGCGAATCGGTCGTCGTGATCGGCGCGGGCGGTATCGGCCTCAACGTCCTGCAGGGCGCCCGGATCGCGGGCGCCACGACGATCGTCGCCGTGGACGCGAACCCCGCGAAGGAGGACTCGGCCCGCCGCTTCGGCGCGACCCACTTCATCGACGCCTCCGCGGTCGAGGACACGAGCGGAGCCGTCCGCGAGATCCTCCCCACCGGCGCCGACCACGTCTTCGAATGCGTGGGCAGCCCGAAGCTCATCCGCCAGGCCGTCGACCTCCTGGACCGCCACGGTCAGGCGATCCTCCTCGGCATGACCGGCGCGAAGACGGAGGCCTCCTTCCTCCCCGCGGCGATGTTCCTCGACAAGTCGATCCTCGGCTGCCGCTACGGCTCCTCCCGCCCCCAGCGCGACATCCCTCTCTACGCCTCCCTCTACCAGCAGGGCCGCCTCCTCCTCGACGAACTCGTCACGTCCACGTACCCGGTCGAGGACTTCACGAAGGCGGTGGAGGACCTGCACGGCGGGCGGGTGGCTCGGGGGGTGCTGACCTTCTGAGTGCGGTGGGTGACGGCACGGTGCGACAGCGGCGGCCAAGGTACGGGCTGTCGCACCGTGCTGTAGTAATGTCGCATTCAGGTCTATCATGTGCGACATGGGCGACGAAGTGTGCGACGTGAAGATCACGGTGCGGGACCTGCAGCGCAATGCCGGTGCCGTGCTCAAGCGTCTTGAGCACGGACAGACGATCACGGTGACGAGGCATGGCCGGACAGTCGCCCGGATACTGCCACCGGACCCTGCCGAGGAGGCGCTCAACCAGGCGGTGGCTGAGGGAATCCTGGACACCGCAGAGCTGTCCCGTGCGCGTACGGCTGCGCAGACCGCCCGGATCCGCAGGGAGCAGCCCTCGCCGGACGGTGACGTCGCCAGTCAGGCGTTGCAGGACCTGCGTGCCCTCGAAGGGGAGCGCTAGATGGCGGCGATCTATCTGGACACATCAGCCGCGATCAAGCTTTTCAAGTCGGAGGCCGAGAGCGACGAACTGGAGCGCTGGCTCGAGCGTCAGGGTTCGCTGGCTGTCCTGACGAGCGACCTCACACGAACCGAGCTGCGCCGGGCACTCTCGGCATGCCAGGCCAAGGACGAAACGGTTGCGGAGGCCGAAGAGTGGCTTGAGGACTGCGCTCTTGTGCGCCTGCGTCCCGTCGTCTTCGACCGCGCGGGGAAGCTGCCGCACACGGGCAGGCTGCGTTCGCTGGACGCCTTGCACTGCGCGGCGGCGCTGAGTCTGGGCAGTGCCGTGAGTGCCTTCGTCGCCTACGACCACCGGCTGGTCGAGTGCGCACGGGCTCTGGGACTGCCCGTCGCCAGCCCGGGAGTCGACTGCTGAGCGGGTCCGGTTGACGCTCGCTCCTGACCCTACGTCGGCTGCGGCGCCCCCGTCCGGTCACCCTTCCGTATCACCACCGCCATCAGCGCCGCCGCCGCGCACAGCGCCCCCGAGGCGTACCAGACCACGTCGTAGGAGCCGAAGGTGTCACGGGCGACGCCGCCGAGGAAGGTCACGACCGCCGCGCCCACCTGGTGGGAGGCGAGGACCCAGCCGAAGACGATCGCCGAGTCCTCGCCGTAGTGCTCGCGGCACAGGGCGATGGTGGGCGGGACGGTGGCGACCCAGTCGAGGCCGTAGAAGACGATGAAGAAGACCATCGGCGGCTGTACGGAGTCCGCGAGCAGCATCGGCAGGAAGAGCAGCGAGATGCCGCGCAGCGCGTAGTAGACACCGAGGAGGCGGCGGGAGTCGAAGCGGTCGGTGAGCCAGCCGGAGAAGACCGTGCCGAGGATGTCGAAGACGCCGATCACGGCGAGCAGTGACGCGGCGGCCGGGACGGGCATGCCGTGGTCGTGCGCGGCGGGCACGAAGTGGGTCTGGATCAGGCCGTTCGTGGAGGCGCCGCAGATCGCGAAGGTGCCGGCGAGCAGCCAGAACGGGCCGGTGCGGGCGGCCTTGAACAGGACGGTGAGGGTGCGCCTGGCCGCGCCCTCGACGGGCGGCGGCTTGGGCACGAACTCCTTCGCCCCGTACGGTGCCACGCCCACGTCGGCGGGGTGGTCGCGAAGCAGCAGCCATACGAAGGGGACGACGGCGAGCGCGGTCAGCGCGACCGTGACCGAGGCGGGCCGCCAGGCGCCGTCCTCGACCATCCACGCCAGCAGCGGCAGGAAGACCAGCTGCCCGGAGGCGCCCGCGGCGGTGAGCAGGCCGGTGACGAGGCCGCGGCGTTCGGTGAACCAGCGGTTGGTGACGGTCGCCGCGAAGGCCAGGGCCATCGAGCCGGAGCCGAGGCCGACGAGGAAACCCCAGTAGAGGATCAGCTGGAGCGGGCTCGACATCCAGACGGTGAGGCCCGCACCGACCGCGATCATCGTGAGGGCGACGGCCACGACCTTGCGGATGCCGAAACGGTCCATCAGGGCGGCCGCGAAGGGCGCGGTCAGGCCGTACAGCGCGAGGTTCACGGAGACCGCGAGGCCGATGGTGCCGCGCGACCAGCCGAAGTCGGTCTCCAGCGGTTCGAAGAGCAGTCCGGGCAGCGAACGGAAGGCGGCCGCGCCCAGGATCGTCACGAAGGCGACCGCGGCGACCCACCAGGCGCGGTGGATGCGCGGGGTGCGGGGCGCGCCGGGCGTGCGCGGCGCGTCCGGGATGCGGGGGGCGTCGTTCGGGGTCCTGGCGCTGGTGGGGCGGCGGGTAGCGGCGTCGGAAGTCTGGGTCACGGGGAACATCCTGTGCGCCGGGGGCGGGCGGAACGAGTGGCCTGATGGTCACTGTTCGATAGGATCGGGCCATGGGATCCAGCGGAGTTGCCGGGCGCGGGGCGTTGTCCGAGAGGGCGTCGTCCGAGGGGGCGTTGTCAGTGGTCGCCGATAGGGTTGAAAGGGCTCGGCCCCCGGGAGGGAGGGGTCTGTCCAGCGCACCCTGTGCACAGCGCGCATCCCGCACACCCGGCGACCACACCCCCCGCCACCGCGTAGCCGTCCTCGCCCTCGACGGCCTGCTCCCCTTCGAACTCGGCATCCCGCACCGCATCTTCGGCCGCCCCGTCGGCCCGGACGGGCAGCCGCTCTACGAGGTGATCACCTGCTCGGTCCGCCCGCCGGGCCCCGTGCAGACCGATGCCGACTTCGCGATCCACGTCGAGCACGGCCCGGAGGCCCTGGCCACGGCGGACACCGTCGTCGTCCCCGCCTCGTACGAGCTGGGCCCGGTGTACGAGGAGGGCCGCCTCACGCCCGGACTGGCCGCCGCGCTCGCCCGTATCCGCCCCGGCACCCGCCTCGTCGCGATCTGCACAGGCGGCTATGTCCTCGCCGCCGCCGGATACCTGGACGGCCGCCCCGCCACCACCCACTGGTGGCACTCGGAGCACTTCCAGTCCCTCTTCCCGCAGGTCTCCGTAGACGCGGACGTCCTCTTCGTCGACGACGGCGACGTCCTGACCTCGGCCGGAGTCGCCGCCGGTATCGACCTGTGCCTGCACATCGTGCGCCGCGACCACGGCATGGCCGTCGCCAACGAGATCGCCCGCCGCACCGTCGTACCGCCGCACCGCGACGGCGGCCAGGCGCAGTTCATCCAGCGCCCGATCCCCGCGGCGGAGCTGACCGCCACCTCCGCGGCCCGCGCCTGGGCCCTCGAGCGCCTGCACCAGCCGATCCAGCTGCGCGACATGGCGCGCCAGCAGTCCATGTCCGTGCGCACCTTCACCCGCCGCTTCCGCGACGAGGTGGGCGTGAGCCCCGGCCAGTGGCTCACCCGCCAGCGCATCGAACGCGCCTGCCACCTCCTCGAATCCAGCGCCCTGACCATCGACCAGGTGGCACACGACTGCGGCTTCGGCACCGCCCAGTCCCTACGGCAGCACCTCATGAGCACCCTCGGCGTCACCCCGACGGCGTACCGCCGCACGTTCCGGGTGGACGGTGCTGCTCGGCTGCGAGCGGTGGTCTGAGCGGCCTGACGAGTAGTATTACGTGTCTCGTGTGACATGTATCGGCCCCCTCGGGAGGCGTGAGACATGCTGCTCAACAGCAAGGGTCAGGTGACCATCCCCGCCGCGCTGCGCGCCAGGTTCAATCTGCGGGAAGGCGATGAGGTCGACGTCATCGAGGTCGATGGCGTTCTGCAGATCGTGCGCGCCGAGGCTGCTCTCACGCCCGGACAGCGGATGGTCCGCCGCATGCGCGGCAGTGCGACGAGCAAGGACGTGGAAGGGCTGAGCACCGACCAGATCATGGAGCTGTTGCGTGGCGAGTGAACGGCTGCAGCTCGCGGGGGACGACGCCCGGCCGCGTACGCTCGTGGACTCGTGCGTCATCCTCGATGTCCTGACGGACGACCCCGCATGGGCGGAGTGGTCGGCCGGGCAGCTCGCACAGGCCAGAGATCAGGGCCTGCTCGTCATCAACCCGATCGTGTACGCGGAGATCTCGGTCGGCTTCGATGCCATCGAGACCCTCGACGCCATCCTCGACGAGGACTACACCCGGCACCCGCTGCCGTGGACAGCCGGGTTTCTGGCGGGCAAGGCCTATCAGCGCCACCGGAAGAGCGAGGGGCAGAAGCGCTCGCCGCTGCCTGACTTCTACATCGGCGCACACGCGGCGGTGGCCGGCTTCCGGCTCCTCACCCGGGATGCCAAGCGCTACCGGATGTACTTCCCGAAGGTGGAGATCATCTGCCCCGTTTGAGCGTCATGGCCGCCTGATCGCCGTGCCCGCCTGATCGCCGTGCCCGCCTGATCGCCGTGCCCGCCTGATCGCCGTGCGCGGCGGTCAGGACTCAGCGGATGAACTGGCCGAATTTCCCCTGGTGGAAGAGGAGCGGCTCGCCCTGTTCCTCGGCGCCGAGGGCGTTCACGCGGCCGACCACGATCAGGTGGTCGCCGCCGGTGTGGACGGCGTGGATGCGGCAGTCGAGCCAGGCCGGGACCTCCGCGAGGCGCGGGGCGCCGGAGACCGGGGCGGCGTCGAAGGTGACGCCGGCGAACTTGTCGGCGCCGCTGACCGCGAAGCCGCGGCACAGCTCGCCCTGGTGCGCGCCCAGGATGTTCACGCAGAACGAGCCCGCCTCGGCGATCTTCGGCCAGGTCGTCGACGTACGCGCGACCATGAACGCGATCAGCGGCGGGTCGAGGGAGAGCGAGGCGAAGGACTGGCAGGCGAAGCCCACGGGGATGCCGTCGGGTGTCGTCGCCGTGATGACCGTGACACCGGACGCGAAGTGCCCGAGCACGCGCCGGAATTCGCCCGGGTCGAGCGGTAACCGCTCGTCCTCGCGCACGGCCCTGAGATCGGGGCGGGGAAGCGCCTCGACGGGTTCGGCGGCCGGAAGCGCGCCGGTTGACCTGAGATATCGGATGGTGGTGGCCGCCATCCCTGCGTGTCCCATCACGCCACTCATTGAACCTGACGGATCGTCAGATTGGAAGGGGTGTGAGGGTCATCGGCCCTCGTACGCAGGTGAGCGGCGTTCCACGAAGCTCGCCACGCCCTCCTTGGCGTCCCGCGTCGTCATGTTGATCTCCTGGGCCGTCGCCTCCGCCGCGAAGGCGGTGGTGCGGTCGGTGTCCAGGGAGGCGTTGACGAGCTGCTTCGTCAGGGCGAGGGCGCGGGTCGGGCCCTGGGCGAGGCGTTCGGCCCATTCGCGGGCCGTCTTCTCCAGGTCCTCCGCGGCCACGACCCGGTTGACGAGGCCGAGCCGTTCCGCCTCTGCCGCCGGCACCGCATCGCCGAAGAACATCAGCTCCTTGGCCCGCTGCGGCCCGACCAGCCGGGGCAGCAGATACGCCCCGCCGCCGTCGGGCACCAGCCCGCGCCGTACGAAGACCTCGATGAACCGGGCCGATTCGGCGGCGATCACCAGATCGCAGGCCAGCGCCAGGTGCGCCCCGATGCCCGCCGCCGTGCCGTTCACCGCCGCGATCACCGGCTTCTCGCAGTCCATGACCGCGGCGATGAAACGCTGCGCACCTCGGCGGATCATCCGCGCCACATCGCCCGCCACGCGCTCGCCACCACCGCTGCCGGGGGACCCCCGCAGATCCGCCCCCGCGCAGAAGCCCTTGCCCTTCGCGGTGATCACCACCGCCCGTACGGAGGCGTCCGCGGAGGCCTCGGCGAGCAGCGCCATGATGCGCTCGCGCTGGTCCCAGGTGACGGCGTTCATCGCCTCGGGGCGGTTCAGTGTGATCCACGAGACGCCGTTCTCGACGGCGTGCAGGACCTCTACGTCTTCAGGCACGAGCTCCCTCTCCTGTGCGTATGTACGTACATCTCTCAGCTGTACGTACGCCCCTCCACGTACGCCTCTCAGCGGCACACAGCCAGCGCGTCCAGCGCCACCGCCCCCTGCCCGCGCGGCAGCACCATCAGCGGGTTGATGTCCAGCTCGGCGAGGTCGTCCCCCAGCTCCAGCGCCATCCGCTGGACCCGCAGCACCACCTCCACCAGCGCGTCCACGTCCACGGGAGGCCCGCCCCGTACGCCGTCCAGAAGTGCCGCTCCCCGCAGTTCGCCGAGCATCGCCCGCGCCTGGTCCTCCGTGAACGGCGGTACGCGGACCGCCGCATCCCGCAGCACCTCCACGAGCACCCCGCCGAGCCCGACCGTCACCGTCGGCCCGAAGAGCGCGTCGTGCGTGACGCCGACGACCATCTCGACGCCCTTCTCCACCATCTGGCAGACCAGGATCCCGTCGAGATCGATGCCCTCGTAGCGCGCGATGTCGGTCAGCTCGCGGTACGCGTCGCGTACCTGGCTCGCGGAGGTCAGTCCGACCTTCACCAGGCCCAGTTCGGTCTTGTGGGCGAGCTGCGCGCCGGAGGCCTTCATCACCACCGGGTAGCCGACGAGCCCCGCCGCCCGTACGGCCGCCGCCGCGCTCGTCACCAGCTGCTCGCGCGGCACCCTGATCCCGTACGCGCGCAGCAGCTGCTTGGCGGCGTGCTCGCTGAGCTGCTGGCCCGGGCGCATCAGCGCCTGCGCCTTGCGGAAGGACGGGGACGGGGTGCGCGGGGCCTCGTCGAAGGGGGAGCGGTAGCTCGCGGTGAAGGAGTGGTGGTCCAGCCAGGCCCGTACCGCCGTGATGCAGTTGGAGAACGTACGGAAGGTCGCGACGCGGGACGAGCCGAGGAGCGTCTCGCGGTACGCGTCCTCCGTGCCGATCGGCGAACCCCAGACCACGCAGACCAGCTTGTCGGTCTGCTCGGCCGCGTCCACCAGGTCCTGCGCCAGCTTGTCGCTCATCGGCGGGAAGGGGCCGGTGATCGGGCAGATCAGGACACCCACGGAAGGGTCGGCGAGGATCGCGTCGATGATCTTCCGCCCGCGCCAGTCGCCGACCGGGTGGCCGCCGTTGTCCACGGGATTCGCCACATTCAGATACGAGGGAATCCACTCGTGCAGCTCGTCCTGCTTGGCCTGCGAGAGCTTCGGCAGCTTCAGCCCCGCCTCGGTCGCGAGGTCCGAGAAATGAGCCCCCGTACCACCGGAGATCGAGTACACGACCACCCCGTCGGCCTGCGGTTTCCGCGCCCGCGCCAACAGGGCGCTGGTGTCCTGGAGTTCGTCGAGCCCGTCGACCCGTATCACCCCGAACTGCCGCATCGCCGCGTCCACCACGTCATCCGCACCGGTCAGCTTCCCGGTGTGCGAGGCGGCCATCCGCGCGCCCGCCTCCGTCCGCCCCACCTTGACCGCGACGACCGGCACGCCGCGCTGCGCGGCCCGGTCGGCGGCCAGCAGGAACGACCGGCCGTCCTTCAGCCCCTCGATATAGCAGGCGATCGCCCCGACCTCGGGCTGCTCCGCGAAGTACGAGAGGAAGTCGGCGGTCTCCAGATCGGCCTCGTTGCCGGTCGGCGCCCAGTGCGAGAGCCGTACGCCGATCTCCTGCATCGCGAAGACCGGACGGCCCTGATGGCCGGACTGGGTGATCAGCGCGATCGCCGGTCCGTCCAGGTCATCGCGGAACTTCTCGAAGGCGTTGAGGTTGGTGTTCGGGCCGAGGAGGCGGATACCGGAACGCTCGACCGCGGCGGTGAGCCGGGTCTGCGCGAGCGCGCCCTGTTCCCCCGTCTCCGCGAAACCGGAGGCGAAGGCGACGGCGAACTTCACCTTCGCCTCGGCGAGTTCCTCGATCACGGGGAGAGGATCACCGACCAGGAGGACCGCGAGATCGACCTGCTCGGGCAGATCGGCGACGGAGGGTGCGCAGGGCAGCCCGAAGACACTCCCGCGCGTCGGATGCACGGGATGGAGCCGGGCCCCGACCCGCTCGGCCCAGGCGATGAGTTGCTTGGTGATCCCGGTGTTGGGCCGGCCCTCCGCATCGGAGGCGCCGACCACCGCCACCGACTCGGGCCGGAAGAACCGGTCCAGATCGGGCGCGTCCGCGTGCAGCGGCCGCCCGCCGACATCGAGATCGGCGGCCCCGCGCGGGGCCGCGACACTGTGCACCGCCGGCGTGGGGCGCTCGCCGCAGGCCACGACGCGGGCCGGGCGGGAGTCGGTGGTGAGGGTGCCGTGAGTCGATCCAAGCATCGCTGACGCCCGCCTCCTGTGTTGTACGTCCTTACGGCCAACAGAACTGACGCGTAGTCAGATTACTGAACTGACGGCCCGTCAGGAACAGGTCTGCGTCGGAAAGTGCGCGGGAGGGGTGTGCGTCGTGCTGTGGGGCAGGCCGGGAGCGTGCTCGGAAAGCGGTGCGGGGCGTGCCGCCCGTTATTCCCTACCCGGCCGCATGAGCCGTCAGGCCTTGCGGCGCCGTGTGAGGTCGGGATGGCTTGGGAGCCCCTGGCAGCAGCAGCCAGGAGCGTGAGCGAGCCAGGCTGCGCAGCTCCTCGTCCCCGCCGACGACCACGGCCGAGCCGGTGAGCCCGAGCATGGGCACATCGGAAATGTGGTCACCGTAGGAGATGCAGTGGCTTGGTGTGGTGCGGTACGCGCCGGCGATCAACCGTACGGCTGTCGCTTTGGCCTCACCGATCATCGGGGGGCGGATGAGCCTGCCCGTGTAGCGCCCATGCGTGATCTCCGGCGGAGTACACCACGTTTCGTCGGCTCCGAGGTATGCGGCGACGGGTTCGAGGCAGGCGGGGAAGGAGCCGGAGACGAGCACCACCGGGTCGCCGTCCCGCTGGTGCCGGCGCAGCGCGGCAAGCGCATGGGGGTTGAGGAATCCGCCATGACGCAGTTCGGTGGCGAACCATTCCCGTGCGAGGCGGGTCACCACAGGGGCACTCGCGCCCTTGAAGTTCTCGAAGTACGCCCGGTTGGTCTCCTCCCGGGGGACACCGATGTCCGTCATCGCCTTGAGGCGCTGGCGACGCTGCTCGTACACGTGCGGGGCGTGGCCGTGGGCGGCCAGGTAGTAGCGCAGAAACCGGAAGAGAGTGGTGTCTGTCGTCAGGGTGCCGTCGACATCGAAGAATGCGATCCGGGTGTGTTTCATCGGGTTCCCGTCAGGTGTGGGGGGAGGGGGCCGGTGCCGGGCGGCACCGGCGGCCTCCCTCTCCCCGTCCCCGGCTTGGCAGGGCGTCAGGCGTCGACGCCCTTGGAGCGGAGGAGCTCGACGACCCCGTCGACGGTGGCGGCTTCGTGGACTTCGTCGTCGGTGACCTCGACCCCGAAGCGCCGGGTGAGGCCGACAGCGAACTCGACGAGGATGAGGGAGTCGAAGCCGAGAAGCTCGAACTGCGTGGTGCCGGTCGTGTCTTCGGGGGCTTCGAACTCGGCTGTCAGGATGCCGAGGAGCTGGTCGGCCAGGGGCTGCGGCTGGGTCTGGGTCTGGGTCTGGGTCTGTGTGGTCATGTCGTATCGCCGATCTGTGCGTGAGGAGATGAATCGCCGTGTGGCCCGGTTTCAGACGGCAGTGAGACCGTCCGGCCAGGTCAGCGCCACCGAACCCCAGGTCAGTCCGCCGCCGAAGGCGGTGAGGAGGACGCGTGAGCCCGGGGTCAGCCTGCCGGAGGCGGTCGCGTGGGCCAGGGCGAGGGGGATGGAGGCGGCCGAGGTGTTTCCGACCTGGTCGATGTTGATGACGGCCCGCTCCTCGGGAATGCCGAGGTGGCGGGCGAGTGCCTTCAGGATGCGTGCGTTGGCCTGGTGACCGACCAGATGGTCGACCTGGTCCGTGGTCCAGCCGATACGGTCGAGCAGCGACATGGCCGAGTGCTGCATCCGGGTCACGGCGGCCGCGAACACCTTCTTGCCCTGCATGGTGAAGTACGGATCGCCCAGCTCGGGGTCGTCGGGGTTGGCCCGCTGCCGCGAACCTCCCGCGGGAATGCGGATGAGGTCCGCCTGGCTGCCGTCGGCACCGAGATCCACGCCGAGCAGTACCCCGGGCTGTTCCACGGTGCGGGCCGCGGACAGGACGACGGCACCGGCTCCGTCGCCGAAGATGACGGACGTGGTGCGGTCGGCGGGGTTGAGGATCGTCGAGTAGGTCTCGGCTCCGATGACCAGGATGCGTTCGGCCTGCCCGGCGATGATCTGCGCGGATGCCGTGGCCAGCGCGTACAGGAACCCCGAGCACACGCCCGAGATGTCGTACGCGGCGGCGGTGCCCAGCTGCAGGCGGGCGGCGACTTCGGGGGCGGTCGCCGGGCAGGGGTGGTCGGGGGTGGTCGTGGCGAGGACCACCGCATCCACCGCACCCGGCTCGGGGGACAGCCCGGCGGACTTCAGCGCTCGGTGTCCGGCCTCGACGGCGAGGTCACCGGTGGAGGTGCCGGGCGAGGCCCAGTGCCGGACACTGATGCCCGTCCGGGTGGTGATCCACTCGTCGCTGGTGTCCAGGCGGGTGGCCAGTTCGTCGTTGGTGATGCGGCGGGGCGGCAGGTAGCTTCCCAGGCCTGTGACGGCGGCGGCCGGCTGGTGGTGTGCCATGTGTGTCTCCTGCGAACTGCGGCGGGCGGTCAGGGCAGAAGGTGGGCGACGTTGCAGGTCAAACGCTTTCCTGCGACCGTCGCGACGATCTGTCCCGTGCGCCAGGTGCCCCGGGAGGTGGGAAGCTTCGCCGGCTTGGCGAGCTCCACGTGAAAGCGCCCGTCGTCGGTGCTGTCCCCGGCGGACGGCGCGATGGTGGTACCGCGCATCCACAAGGTGTTGGACGTGGCGCGGTCCAGGCCGTCCAGCCGGTAGAGAAGGATCTGACCGAGCTGCAGTGCCGCGGTGAACAGGTCGATCATCGTTGGCGGCAGCGCGGCGCGGCGCGTGCCGTCCGGATCCGTGGTGATGCTGAGTTCCGCGCTCGCCGTATGCGCCTCGATGTCGGCCTCGATGGCGTCGAGGAACTGGTGACGGCCCAGGTGGGAGGCGCCGTAGGGGGCGTCGTTCCAGGGGCCGGGAAGATCTTCCGGACGGGCGTAGAAGCCCTCGGCCCGTGAAGCCTCGGCCGTCACGGCGTGTTCCACCACCACGCGCACGGTCATCGAGCCGATGCCGCAGTCCATCGTGGTCAGGCGACGGCCCAGTGCGGCGATGTCGTTGGTGGAATGGTGGGTCGCGAAGACGGCGAAGGAATCGAGGCTCTCCTCGTCCGGCGCGGGACCCGCCTTGATCACGAGAGACCGGATCAGGAACGGGCTGGTGGGCGGCAGGCCGAAGGAGTGCGCGGCGTAGAGCCCGGTGAGCTGGGCAGCGAAGAGCATCGCGTCGATGGTCGACAGGTGCGGGCGCTGCTGGGTGTCCCCCTTACGGGACCAAGTACCGGGTATGCCAAGGCCGGCTGTGGCGTCGACGCGTCCGGGCACTTCGTCTGTGGTGGTCCGGATGGTGATGTCGGTGAGAACGTGTGTGACCCGCTTGAAGCCCTCTCCGAAGAAGCGTCCCTCACGGTTTCCCAACTCATCGTCAGCGGAGCTGATGCGGAGAATGTCCGGCAGAACTGCGGTGTCCATGGAATTGCCCCCTGTGTGACTCCCCGCCCCACGGCGAAGAGGTGTTCGTCGGTCCTCCCGTCCCGCGGCGGCATCACCGCGGGACGGGAGGAGCTCAGTGTTCGTCGGCGAGCTGGGCCGCGAACACGCCGTGGTGGAAGTAGGCCCACAGCTCGGCGATCAGGCCCTGCTCATCGAGGCGGTAGACGTGGATGCCCGCCCAGTTGACGGGCTTCCCGTCGGTGGTGACGACAGCGCCGCGCCAGGAGACGGCGGTCTGGCCGCCGGTGGTGTACGCGTCGATCGGCGTGATGCCGAGGAACGGATCGAAACGGGGAATCACGTTGTGCAGCTTGGCCCGGATGGCCTCGCGCCCCTCGATCGGCCGGCTGCCGACCGGGTCGTGGAAGATCCCGTCCTCGGCGAAGGCCTCGGCCCACAGGTCGGCATCCGCGGCCTGGGAGCCTGCGTAGAACTGATGGACGGCCTTGGGCATGGCGGGAAACGTCATGAGCGGATGAACTCCTGATCAGTAGAGATATGTTGAGAAGAAAGGATATTTGCCACCTGCCGAAGGCTGGGACGGCAGGTTCTGCGCCGCTATGCCGTCGACAGCGCGGGTCGACGCGGGGCATCGACAGCGAGCACTGCGGCAACGCGCCGGTCGGGACGGACCAGCAGGGCGGCCGCGTCCTGCGGCCACATCGCACGGGCGCGCGGATGATGTGCGTCCAGGCGCACCGTGTGGACCACGCCGACGGGCGGACAGCCGGCCAGCGCGGCCCGGTTGTCGGCAAGGTCACGCACCTGAGCGGGGGAGGACCGGTGCCGGACGAGCAGCGTGCTGAGCGTGGCATCTGCCGCCGCGGGCAGCAGACCGACCTGCTCGCCGCCCTCGCGTACCGCCGTGGGCACCCGCGTGCCCTCCTCCAGCCGGTAGGCGCCGGGCAGTTCCGGTGCGTTGGGGGCGGGGTGGTGCGGGTAGAGCTGGCTCCAGCGCGGGGCGTGCCCGGTCAGCTGCTGCTGCAGTGCTTCCTTGTCCGCCGCACTGTGGGCCGTACGCATGCGCTGGACCAAGGGCAGAACGTCGGCGGCCGCGATGGCCTCGGCTGCGGCTTCCCGCCGCTCGGCCTCGTACGCGGCCATGTCGACGGTACCGCCGTGGCGTATCGCGTGGACGATGCGCCAGGCCAGAGCGAGAACATCGCCGATGCCGAGGTTGAGTCCCTGCCCTCCGGCGGGGGCGTTGAGGTGGGCGGCGTCTCCGGCCAGTGCAACCCGGCCGTCCGCCATGCGGGAGGCGATGCGTTCCTGCACCGTGTACTGGGCCACCCGCTCCACCTGCCGCAGCCGCAGCCTGTCACCGAAGCCGAGGGCATCCACGAGAGTGGCGACCTGGTCCGCGGTGACGTGAGCGTTCTTCTCCAGGGCGAGCATCATGTCGGCGGGCCCGGCGATGCGTACCCGCCCCGCGGGCAGGGGAGCGAGGGTGACCATTCCCGCCTCGCCCACATAGATGCCGGTCTCGGGCGCGGTCGCAGGCCGGAGGGGTACGCCTTCGACCAGGAGATAGCTGGCGGGCGCGTGGCGGCCTTCCATGGAGGAACCGAGCCGCGCGCGCACCCGGCTGCCCGCACCGTCGCACCCGACCAGGTACCGGCATCGCACCGTGGTCGGGCCGTTGCCGTCGTCGAGCTGCACGGTCAGCGGCTCGTCCGGCGAGTGGTCCCCGCCCAAGTGGCCTGTGTACGTGGTTCCGTGGCGGAAGTCGACGCCGCTGTCGCGGGCGACTTCCTCGAGGAGTTCCTCGTAGGCGGGCTGGGGCAGATTGAGGTAGCCGTCGACGTTGCTGTCCAGGCCGGTCAGCGGACCGTGGTAGGAACCTTGATGCGTGTGGAAGGAGATCCGCTCCAGCGGGAGGCCCTGTTCCCGGACCGCGGCCAGCAGGCCGAGCGCGTCGAGGAACTCCAAGGTGGGGGCGTGCAAGGTGATGGCCCGTGTCCGCCGGTCACGACTGGTGCTCCGTTCCACGACCGTCACCCGCAGCCCTGCCCGGCGCAGTAGGACGGCCAGGGCAAGACCGGTCGGGCCCGCACCGACCACGAGGACGTCGGTTTCCTGATCGGCCATGAAATGTTGCTCCTCTCAGTCGGGTACGGTCAACGCCGGTCGGTCAACGGGGCCACGGGGTCCGGATCCAGCGCGGGCGGCGGTGTGTCGGGCACGGTGTCCGGGAGGGCCTTCGGCTTCCGCGGCCAGGTGGCTGCGAGGACCGACACGAGGACGGTCACGCCACCGAGCAGCTGCAGCGGGGCGAGGGTCTCACCGGCGATGAGCCAGCCGAAGAAGCCGGCACTGACGGGGCCGAGCAGCGGCAGGGGCGCCGACAAGGAGATGGGCAGCGCCTGGAGACCGGACAGCAGCAGGTAGTAGGCCAAGGCCGAGCAGCCGAACGCGACCCAGAGAAGACCGCCGAACTGCGACAGGCTGATGGAGGGGGGAGCGCCCTCGGTGAGGACCGCGATGGGCAGCAGGATCACGCTGCCGCCGAGCAGGGTCCAGGAGGCGAAAGTGACACCGCCGATCCCCTCGGGCCTGCCCCAGCGGCGTGACAGGACGCTGCCGAGCCCGAGGCTGAGGGCGGAGCCTAGGCCCGCCAGGACACCGAGCAGGTCGAGGCTGCTGTCACCCCGGAACACCAGCAGGGCGACACCGCAGACGCCGACCACCGCGGCCGCGTACTGAACGGGCCGGATCCGTTCCCTGAGTACCGGAACGGCGAAGCCGATGGCGAAGAGGGTGGACAGGGCGCCGATCGTGGCGGAGACCCCACTGGACAGACGCTGTGCCGAGACGAACAGCAAACCGAAGAAGAGGCCGATGTTGAGGGCCCCGACCACGAGGCTGCGCCACCACCACATTCCCTTCGGAAGGGCGGGCTTGAGGGCCAGCAGCAGCAGTCCGGCCGGGGCGGCACGCAGGACCGCGTCCCAATAGGGGCTGGGCGGGAGGTATTGGGCGACGAGATAGGAGGTGCCGCCGATCGTGGGGCCGAGGGCCGTGCGCAGCAGCAGCTTGGTTTGATTCATGGCAGCTCGCTTTGAGGCGTGGGGTGCGCGATCAGGCGGTGAACGCCTCGTGGATGGCGTAGCTGTCCTCGTACATGCGGTAACCGGCGATCCGGCCGTCGACGACCTTGAAGTGCAGCGCGTAACTGTTGGTGAACTTCTTGCCCGTGGCGAGGACCCCGAAGACACAGGTGGCGAACACCACCGCGTCCTGACCATCGGTGACCTTCCCCGTGATCGCGAAGGACTCCGGCGGCGTGAGCACCTGGCCGAAGAGCCCGAAGAACTCGGCGATCTCTTCCTTGGTGGACCTGCTGCCCGCCCACGGCACGTTGGGGGCGCCCGCGACGGTGAAGTCGACCTTGTCGGCGAACAGTTCGAGCAGAGCCGACTGGTTTCCCGTTCCGAAGGCCTCGAAGAAGGCATCGACGGTGTCGGCGGTCGACTTCCGGGTGGTGGTGGACATACGTGTTCTTCTCTTCTCTCGTGAGTCGGGGGCGGTTCGGCCGGTCCTCGGCGGGGACGTCAGACGCCCAGAGCCACTCGGCCGGCGAGGACGACAGCCGTGTGCCGGGCGACACGGGCCCCCAGGTACTCGGCGGTGGCGATATCGGCCTTGTGCACGCCGTCGGCGGGAAGGTCGGCCGGTGTGGTGGCCGCGGCGCCGTTGAAGTACCCCAGGCGGTTGAGGTCGTTCTCGCTCTCGGAGCTGGTGTGCCAGCCCGGGTGCAGACCGAGGTTCACCCAGTTCATCTGGTGCTGGGCGCCGAGCGTGGCGAAGTAGCCGAGCGTGGAGTGCTTGTCCCCTGCCTTGCAGGCGGCGTTCGTGAAGCCGGCGCCGACCTTGTCCCGCCAGGCGCTGGACGCCCAGCGCTTGCTGGTCGACTCGGCGAAGACGTGGAACTTCCCGGCCGCCGAACCCATGTAGGTGGGCGATCCGAAGATGATCGCGTCCGCAGAGTCGAGCACCGCCCACTGCTCGTCGGTGATGGTGTCGACACGGATCAGCGTGACCTCGGCCCCCGCATCGGTCGCACCGGCCTGGACGGCTTTGGCCAGGACGTCGGTGTGTCCGAAGCCGGAGTAGTAGGCGATGGCGACGGTCGGCTTTTCGGGCATGGCGAATTTCCTTCTGTGCGTGAGGTTTGCGGTGTGCGGCTGAGGGAGGGAGAGGGGTGGGTGGCAGAGCCACGGGCGACGAGCGCGCCGGAGCCGTGCAGCACCGTCTCAGGCGGCTGCGGGCGCTCGCTCCGTCTCCATACGGAAGTCCTGCTTGGCGTAGTCCTGCCAGGCCAGATCCATGGCCTCCTGCGTGCTCATCACCGGCTTGAGGTCGAAGAGCCCCGCGATGGTCTCAAGGCGCTCCGGCATGGTTCCGCTGACCACGTGGCAGGGGATCTCCAGCTCATCGAGCGTCTGAAGCAGCATCGTGTCGATGGTCGCGCGGAAACTCTCGTTCATCGGCCGGTGCCCGTCGGCCGCGATGGGCAGTTCGTGCCGCAGGTGCACGTACGCGTCGTAGGTGTCCTTGACGTGCCGCTTGAGAGCGTGCCCGTACTGGTCGACCACCTTGCTGAAGAAGCGCATCTCCTCAGTGAGTTCAACGGCGCGGCCGCCTTCGAGACCGGCTGTGTCGTTCGGGTTCATGCCATGGATGACCCGGCCGGCGCCGTAGAGCCACTCCTGAAGTGACGAACCGTCGGAGATGAACCGGTCTCCGAGGAGCGCCTCTTGAACGGCACGTCCGGTGTGCCTGCGGAGCATCAGCTGCAGGAACTCATCCGGCGACACTTCCGCGAGCTTCTTGCCGGGGAACGTCTCGGGCAGGATCTCGCGGATCGTCCTCGCCAGGGTGCGAGGCACACCGGTGTAGTGGGACAACGCCATCACTGTGGACGTCTTGCCTGCGGAGTAGGTACCGGAAATCGATATGCGCATTCAGGGCAGCCCTTCGAGTCGGAAAGACGTGACGGTCCGTCCGTCTTGAAACCTGGCAAGGGAAACCCATGGGTACGACCGCCCATGGAAAGCCCCCGTGACGTGGCTGGAGCGGCGCTTCCAACCTGTTGGTTGGATCATGGCATAGGCCAATCGCATATGTCCAACCAACCGGTTGGGTGAGTCCTGGCGGGTGTGTGCCGTCGTGCCCAACCAACTAGTTGGGTGAGAGTACCCTTGGGGTATGACAAGAGACACAGACGAGACCAAGCGCCTGCTCCTGGGCGCGGCGCGAGCCGAGTTCGCGGAGTACGGCATCGCGGGCGCACGCGTCAACCGCATCGCGGAGAAGGCGGGAGTCAACAAGGAGCGCATCTACGGACACTTCGGGAACAAGGAGGGGCTCTTCAACGCGGTCCTCGCCCAGGCGATGGCCGAGCTCGCCGAAGCGGTCCGCCCCGGCGAAGGGCCGGTGGGGGAGTACGTGGGACGGGTCTTCGACTTCCACAGTGAAGATCCGACGCTGCTGCGGCTGCTGATGTTCGAGGCGCTCTACTACGGAGATCAGCTGGCGGACAGGACATCCAGTCGGGCCTCCCAGTATGCGAACGCGGCCGAGGGCCTGCGGGACTCCACCGGTTACACCTCGGACCAGGCGGCCCAGCTGTTGCTGACCTTGATCGGCCTCGCGGCGTGGCCGGTGGCGATGCCGCAACTGGCCCGCCTCGCACTTCGCGAGCAGCCGGACAGCACCGAGGCGCGGGGCGATCTGCGGGACTTCCTCGTCGCCTTCGCGGAACGCGCCACCACGCCGGCTTGATCCGAGGCCCGAAGACGGTCTGGACTCTCGGCGCGGAGCCGAGGTGTACGAGGTGAACGGGCCCGGTGCCGGGGGAGCGGCCTTGCGTACCGCAGTCGCTCCCGCGCGTCGGGTGCACGGCGCGCGGCCGCACCCCGACCCGCTCGGCCCAGGCCGTGAGCTGGCCGGTGATTCCGGTGTTGGGCCCGCTCCTCCGGGTCGGAGGCGTCGATCACCGCCACCGACTCGGGAGAGAAGGCAACCGGCCGAGATCGGGCACATCCATGTGCAGCGGCCGCCAACGGAACTGGTGCATGGTGAGACCTCCACCGAGCTGACGGACCGTCGAAAGCGGGTCTGCGCCGGAAAGTACGGGGAGGGGCGGGCGGGGACGGTTCAGCCGCACTCGGGGCGCGTACCAGCCGCACTCGGCGCGCGTACCGACCGCGCCTAAATTCGGATGTCTGTACGGCCCGGGGTTGCTAGGTTCTCCGTGTGCCGAAGTTGAATCAGATCATCGCAGTCGAGAAGGGCGTCAAGTCCAAGGCCCTCCAAGAGCTCACCCAGGCTCACCAGGACGTGCAGAAGCCCGCCCTGCTGGCCGGTATCTCCCGGACGTACCAGCCCAAGGACGAGGAGGGCGAGCAGCTTCCGCCCGAGTCCACTCGGGTGCAGATCAAGGCCGAGGACGCTCTGCGGGCGACCGCCGGAACGCTGACCCGGCTCTTCGATGTGACCGCGACGAAGGACTGGGCGAACCGGTCCGCCGCCGCGGACGTGGTGGTCGACGGTGCGGTGCTGCTGGCCCAGGTGCCCGTCCCGTATCTGCTGTTCCTGGAGAAGCAACTCACCGACCTGCACACCTTCGTGCGCAAGCTGCCGGTGCTCGACGCCTCCGAATCGTGGAACCTGGACCCCTCGACGGACGCGTGGAAGACCGACCCGGTGCGGACCATCCGCACGAAGAAGGTCCCGCGCAACCACGTGAAGGCCGAGGCCACGGACAAGCACCCGGCACAGGTCGAGGTGTACTACGAGGACGTCCCGGTCGGATACTGGACCACGGTGAAGTTCTCCGGCGCGCTGCCCGCCCGGCGGGTCAACGAACTGCTGGACCGGGTCGAGAAGCTGCAGCAGGCGGTCAAGTTCGCCCGTGAGGAGGCGAACAACACCGAGGTCACCGACCAGCGGGTCGGCGACGCGGTATTCGGCTACCTCTTCCGGTAGCCCCCACATTCGCCCTCCGTCGCGAGCGGAGGGTGCGCGATGAGCGCAAGCTGAAACTGATGTTGAAGCTGATCAAGGGGTGTCAGTTGGGGGTTCGAATCCCTCCCCCCGCACCACATGCGGGGGTGGCCCAAGCCTGGCAGAGGCGGCCCCATCAAACTCAGATTCTCGCTCCAGTCTCAGCATTCGCCGCCGAACACCGGATCGACCGAGCGTGGGCGAACATCGACGGATGGGGGTTCAAGTCCCTCCGGCGCCTCTCCCGTGGCGCTGTAGTTCAAAGGCAGAACACGTCGATCTCAACATGACCCGCGGTTCTTAAACGCCGCCGGTGTGCGCAATTGGGTGGCAAGCAGGAGCCCGGGAGCTGGACATGCTCCCGGGCTCCGTCACGTTCCGCTTCCGCATCATGTGTATTCGAGGTTCGCGCCCAGCGGCCTGTACTCGGCGAGGCTGTCCGTAGCCGGGCGATCCTCGTCCCATTCCGGAGTGAACCCGCCGGCCGCGTGAATGGCGGTGCGGATCACCGTTCGCGAAAGACTCACGGCGTCGTCCCGGTCTCCGTAGACGGTCAACTGCACTGTGACCTTGTTCGTGTCGAGGTTTGCCTCGATGTGTCCACTCCCTATGGCGGGGTTGCACTCCCGGAGAGCGGCAAGCTGTTCCTGCACGCTTGCCAGGTGAGCGTTCATGGCATCGGCATTCTCCTGGGCGCTGCCGTCCCCGTGGTTGGTGAGCTTCAGACGCCATGTCACCTGAGTGCGCAGTGGGGGGCTCGCCGCATGATTCTCCTCGAGCGTGATGCTGAGCTTGGCTTCGAGAGCCTCGGCCAGGCGGGTGAGGATGGGGATGGTGGGGGTGACTCCGCCGCCTTCGATGCTGGAGATCTGCGGCTGTGTCATACGGGCGCGCTTGGCCAGCTCGGCTTGGGACAGGCCCAGCTCGGTGCGGCGGTCGTAGACGAGTTGTCCGAGGTCGAACGCGGCCTTGATCTCGGCGCGGCGTGCCTCCACCTCCGGAGGCTCGGTGTGGCCCTCGGTGAGCTTGCGCTCGCGGGCGAGCTTCCATCGGCTGTGGCTCATCGGAGGTCTCCCTTCGTCACGTTCCGCGTCCAAGCCGGGTCATGTCCCGGTTCGTGTGCCGGGCCCTGTTCCTGGCAGGCCTTTATCACCAGGCGTGCCCGGTCCACCTGAGCGGTCTCGCGCTGCTTGGTCTTGCGGAACACGGTCAGCAGAACGATGCGCTGGTCAGGAGCCAGCCAGTAGGTGATCCGGACTGCGAGGCCATCCTGCCCGAGGTGGAATCGCAGTTCGCGCAAGCCATCGCCGAGGTGGCTGGTGTAGGGGTGTCCCAGGGTGGTCGGCGCGTCCACGAGCCGGGACACCGCGTGGTCGGCGTGCAAGTACTCATCGCCGGTCAATCCGCCGAGCCACTCCTTAACCTCCGGCTCCACGTCAACCTGCCAGGGCGCGTCCATACCTCAACTCTATATCTAATCGGTTGTATATTCGCTGAGAAGTACGGGGGGATTCTGGAAGCGGACACCGGGGAGTGTCGATGCGTGGCGTCAGTTGGGAGGAAGTCAAGCGCCAGGTCCGAGAACGGCGGATGGCGGCGGGGCTTCCGGTTCGCTCACGCGAGGAGAAGCGAGCGGCGACGGAGCGGCTGTCCGCCGAGGTGCTTGCGTTGCGGGCTCAGGCCGGGCGTGGTGCGCGCGGGGCAGACGGGAGCAGACCGGTCACGGCCTCCTGGAGCTGACCTGGGTGCTGATAGTGCAGGCCCGTCAGGCCCGCTTCCCGTGCCGCTGTCACGTGACCTGCCGTGTCGTCGACGAACAGGCAGCGGTTCGGTTCGGCCCTCGCGCGGCGCGCGGCCTCCGCGAAGACGCGCGGGTCCGGCTTGGCCGCGCCGACGCGAGCGGTGTTGACCACCGAGTCGAACGCGTCGGACAGGCCGTGCGAGGCCAGGGTCGCTTCGAGGCGCGTGGTGGCATTGGAGACCAGGACCACGGGAACCACGCGTCGTACGGCGGCGAGCAGCTCCATGACCTCCGCGTCGACGCGGCCCGTCTGCGCGCTCCACGCCCCCACCAGCGCCTGCGCCTGCTCTTTCCCGCCGCATGCCCCGGCCAGGTCCGCCGCCACCTGCTCCCGCCACTGCTCGTCGGTGAGCCGGCCGGTGACCGCCGCATCGAGCAGCTCGGTACGGAACGCGGCACGGGCGAGCGTCCCCTCGGCCAGACCCCAGGACCGGTCGAGCGCGCTCATTCCGTCCGGATCCCACAGGTGCACGACTCCGTCGAAGTCGCACAGCACGGCGTCGAAGGGCAGTTGCTCATTCATGCCTGGCGATCATGCCAGCTCCCGGTCCGGGCTCAGGACGGGTGTCTCGGGAAGGTCGAGCTGTCGATGGTCCAGGTGCCGAGTTGGAACGTGTCGCCGAACTTGTACACGCGCGGGGCGGCGCGGTAGCGCGGCTCGCCGCTGGTCGTGTCCGGGTCGGAGTGGACCGTGATGGTCCCGTTCCGGGGGTCGATGATCGCGTAGACCGGGACACCCATACGGGGGTAGTCGCGGAGCTTGGTGATGGAGGCGTTGCCGGGGTTCGACGGGGAGACGACCTCGATGGCTGCGGAGACCGTGGGGGCGAAGGCGGCGAAGTCGTCATCGTCATCTGCTACCGGTCGGCGGCGGCCTGCGTGAAGGCGGTCCAGGTGGCCGGGGCGACGGTGAGGATGGCGGCTTCGGGGCGTTTGGAGTCGCGGATGTGGATGGCGGTGGGGTGGGTGGCTACCTCCACACACCGGTCGTGGACGTTGTCGCTGTACGTCGACTTGCGCCAGTTGTAGGCGACTTCCACGCAGTCCCCGCCGTCGCTACCGCTGTAGCTCGACTTGAACCAGTGCAGTGCGGTGCTGCTCATCGCTCTCCTAGCAGGTGGCCCAGGAGGCCCAGGGTGTCATGCGGGGTGAGGGCCTGTGCTCGTAGCATGGCATGCCTGCGTTGGAGGATGGAGACCTCGTCAGGGTCGGCCACCCATTGGCTGCCTCGTTGGGACTCGGTGTAGGCCAAATGCTGGTGTTCGGGCGTCTCCAGCAATGTGAACGGTCCGTCGAGCGCGGCGTGATGGCGGCTGCCGAGCGGCAGGATCTGTAGTGAGAGGCCGGGGAGCTCGGCGCATGACCGCAAGTGCTGAAGCTGCTCGCGCCCAATATCCGGACCGCCGAAGCTGAGCCCGAGCGCCGGTTCCCAGATGACGAAGCTGACGGTCGGCGGCACCTTTTTGTGCAGGATCTCCTGCCGAGCCATGCGGGCAGCGATCTTGGCGCCGATCTCATCCTCGTCGTAGGCGGGGATGCGTTCTTGAAAGACTGCCCGTGCGTAGCCAGGGGTCTGCAACAGGCCCGGCACCACGGTCGCGTCGTACTTCGAGAGCGCGATGGCCTCGCTCTCCTGCTGGATGTACGACTCAGCCCACAACGGAAACTGATCCACTTCCGGCAAATTGGCCACCGCAGCGGCCAACACCCAACCGGTGCACAGCAGTCGGTCGATCGCTTCCGCGAGATCCGGCAGCAGGGCCCTCCGCCCCTGCTCGATCGACGCGATCGTCACCTCGGCGACGAGGAGCCGTTCCGCCAGCTCCCGCTGAGTCAGCCCGGCGGCCTGGCGCAGGCAGGCGACCTGGGAGCCGATCATCCTCATCACCGAGGCGTTCTTCTGCGGACGTTTCCTCGTGCTCATGCCGGGCAATGTCCCCACCCCCACGCGTACTTGATCCCGTGGCGACTCATACAGCCGAGCTGTACGGGTCGACGCACTGTTCCACGGTAGCCACACTCCGTGACTCTCGACCCGTGAACCTGCGAGAAAGATTCCTCCCGAGGGACCGCCGTTCCGTCCCCGCCGCCAGGCGTTTCGCCCGCGAGGTGCTCGCCGGCTGGGGCTGGCCCGAACCGGACGACCCCTTGCTCTGCGTGAGTGAGCTGGCGACCAATGCCCTGCTGCACGGCGTACCGCCCGGACGCGGTCTGCTGCTGCAACTCCGCTGCGACGGACGCGTACTCCGGATTGAGGTGCACGACAGCGGCGCCGGTGTTCCGCGGATCGTCGACGCCGCTGACGAGACCGGCCGCGGGTTACGCATCGTGGACGCGCTGGCCGACAAGTGGGGCGTGGGGGAGCGGGACCCGGGCAAGACGGTGTGGTGCGAGTTCGTGGCGCGTCCGGCCCCGCGCGCCGGCAGCGGGACCGACGGTCAGCGCGCCACCGCCCGCGCGATCCGCTCCGCGTCGCGGGCGATTTCGCGGAGCATGCCGGAGATCGGGTTCGTGTAGCCGTTGAAGTACAGGCCGGGGGCCGAGGGGGAGGTGCGGGCGCCGTGGACGGTCGGGCGGCCGCGGTCGTCGAGGACGCCGAGGTGGCCGACCAGGGAGTCCAGTCCCCGCTCGTATCCGGTCGCCGCGATCACCACCTCCGGTGCGATCCACGAGCCGTCCGCCAGCTTCACCTTGCCGTCCTCGAAGGATTCCACGGCCGCGACCGGCTCGACGCGCCCCTTGCGTACGGCGTCGATGAGGCCCACGTCCTGGACCGGGATCGCACCTTCCCGTACGCGCGAGTACAGGCCGGTGTCCGGGCGGGGCAGACCGTGGGCGGACAGGTCCGGGACGGACAGTTTGTTCATGGGGCGGGCCAGGAGGTCGACCAGGCCGGTCGGCAGGCGGCGGACCAGGACGCCGGTGCGCTGGGCCGGCCAGCCCGCCGTCGAGCGGCGGACGATGTGCGGGGCGGTGCGGACCGCGAGGCGGACGCGCGAGGCGCCGCCCTCCACCAGGTCGACCGCGATCTCCGCGCCCGTGTTGCCGACACCGACGACGAGGACGTCGCGTCCCTCGTACGGCTTCGGGTTGCGGTAGTCGCTCGCGTGCAGCAGTTCGCCCTCGTACGAGGAGCGGCCGGGCCAGTCCGGCAGGCGCGGGGTGTGGTTGTAGCCGGTGGCGACGACGACCGCCGAGCCGGTCAGTTCGCGGCCGCCGCTGCCGTGCAGCAGCCAGCCGGAGCCGTCGGGGGCGGGGTCGATCCGGGATATCTCGACGCCGGTGATGATCTCCAGCTCGTGGAACTCGGCGTATTTGTCGAGGTATTTGATGAGATCGTCCCGGGCGACCCAGCGGCCGAAGCGGCGCGGGATCGGCAGGCCGGGCAGCGCCGAGAGGCGGCGGGTGGTGTGCAGGTGGAGACGGTCGTAGTGCCGGCGCCAGGACGCGCCCACCCGGTCGGACCGTTCGAGGATCACGGCCCGTACGCCCTTGGCGCGCAGCGCGGCGGCGCTCGCCAGGCCACCGGGGCCGCCGCCCACGACGTACACGGGGCGGTCCTCGGTGCGGTCGATCCCGGGGGGCGGGGTGTGGGAGGTGTCGGCCATAGCGGCAGCGTAATTGGGTGTGGGATTGATAGGGCGCGGTCAAGCGGTAAAGCGGTTGCGAATTGATCACGGGTGGTGTGTGAGGGCACGGGTGGTGCGCGAGGGCACGGGTGGTGCGCGAGGGTACGAGGACGCGCGAGGGCCTGGGGTGCGCGAAGGTCGGGGGTGCGCGAAGGTCGGGGGTGCGGTGGTGCCGCGGATCCGCGCCCGTCCGGTGTGATCGGGTCCAGCCCCTTGCGCACAGCCGCCCCCATCCGCTGAACTGACGTACCGTCAGATGCGGCTCTCGCGTGAGGGGATGTACCCGGATGGAAACGATCTGGCTCAGCGGAGCCGAGTGGGCGGCCGTGCTGCGGATCGGGCTCGGCCTGTGGTGGCTGGAGAGCTGGCGGCACAAGGACCGGAAGGGCTGGTTCGAGCGCGGAACAGGCATCGCCTGGGCCGCCGATGTGGCGGGCAAGCACAAGTGGGGGTTCGTGACGGCCGGGTTCCGGAAGGTCGTCGAACCCCGGCCCAAGGTGATGGCGTACATCGTCGTCTACGCCGAGCTCGCCCTCGCGCTCGGGCTGATCTTCGGCTTCCTGACCCCGGTCGCCCTGATCGGCGGGCTGCTGCTCAACCTGCTGTACCTCGTGCTGATGATCCACGACTGGGCCGAGCAGGGGCAGAACTCGATGATGGCGCTGATCTCCGTCGTCGCCCTCTTCACGATGTCCTGGCAGGCCTGGTCGCTCGACAGCGCGATCGGAGTCTTCTGATGGCCGTGTCTGCGTCTGTCTCCACCTCTGCGTCCGCCTCTGCCGCCGCCCCGGCGTCCGTACGGTACGACCTCCCCGAACCCGACGCCTTCACGGAGCCCTACTGGGCGGCCGCGGCCGAGGGGCGGCTGCTCCTGCGCCACTGCCGCGACTGCTCGCGCACCCACCACTACCCGCGCGAGTTCTGTCCGCACTGCTGGAGCGAGAACGTGGTCTGGGAGCAGGCGAGCGGCCGCGCCACGCTCTACACGTGGTCCGTCGTGCACCGCAACGACCTGCCGCCGTTCGGCACGCGCACGCCGTATGCGGCGGCCGTCGTGGACCTGGCCGAGGGCCCGCGGATGATGACGGAGATCGTGGACTACGAGGAGCGCGCCCTCGCGATCGGCATGCCCCTGGAGGTTGCCTTCCGGGAGGCGGAAGGCTTCCGGGTGGCGGTGTTCCGGCCGGCCCCGATCGCGTAGCGCTCTGTGTCTCATGGGGCTACACTGAAGCGCATGAAGACCATCACGCAGCGCGAGTTCCGGAACAACTCCGCCGCCGTCATGGACGCGGTGGAGGCCGGTGAGACCTACCACATCACTCGCAACGGAATAGAGGTCGCGGAGTTGCGGCCTCTGACCCGCCGTCGGGAATTCAGCGCCGAGGAGCTGGTCGCGCGGGCGCGCGCCCTGCCACCCGTCGACTACGCGCAGATGCGGCGTGAAGCGGATGAATTCTTCGGCACCGAGGACCGAGTGGGCGACCCCGGTGACGACCCTTGGGAGCGGGCTCGTGGGTGAGCGGCATGCCGAGGGCATCCTCGACACCTGTGTGTACATCGACCTGGCAGAGATCAGCCCCGGGCTGCTTCCGGCGAAGCCGAAGCTGACTGTCGTGTCCATGACGGAACTTCAGCAGGGTGTCGCCATGGCCAAGGAACCGGCCGAGCGAGCCAGGCGCACCGAGCGTCTGGGGGACGCAGTCACGGCTTTCAACCCTCTTCCGTTCGACGGCCCGGCGGCGTCGCGCTTCGGCACCATGGTGGCCCTCACTCTGGCTGCCGGCCGCGATCCGCGGCCACGCAGACTGGATCTCATGATCGCCTCGATCGCCTCGGTCCGAGGCCTCCCGCTCTACACGCGCAACGCGGACGACTTCAAGGGCTTGGAGAGCGCCGTCACCGTTGTGGCGATCTGACCGAGCGAGGAGCAGGCACCGGCAATCGGTGGGGGCACCCGTCCGGGCGTCAGGCGGCAGCCGTCGCCGCGTCGGCCCCCGCGTCCGGCGTGCGGATGCCGTCGAGGATGCGGGTCCAGCCCTCGGAGCCGTGGCCGTCGGCGAGGGCGCGGTGGTAGTGCGCCTGCACGGCCCGCGGCAGGGCCGTGTCGATGCCCACGGCCTCGCTGGCCGCGTGGATGTGGTCCGCGGTGGCGCCCATCATGGTGATGTTGCTGCCCTCGCCCGGGTGTTCACCGGCGTCGATCCGGCGGCCGAGCCGGTCCATGCCGTCCGCGGCGATCATGTCGGGGATGGCCCGGAACAGTTGGGTGACCTCGGTCAGGAAGGTCTCCGCGGTGATACCCGCGGAGCCGACGAGCGCGGTGGCGTGCGCGAAGCCCGAGAGCGTGGTGAGGAAGACGTCGAGGTGGGCCTGGTACATCAGCTGGGCACGTCCGGGGTCCTCGCCGAGGAAGCGGGGTGCGCCGATGTGGGTGAGCGCGCCGCGGTGCGTCTCGAAGGCCTGCTCGTCGCCGCTGTAGTACACATAGGCGTGCTCGGTGCCGATCATCGGCGGGGGTACCATCACGCCGCCCGTCAGGAACGCGGCCCCGTGCGAACGGGCCCACGTCGCGGCCTCGCGCGTCTTGTCGGGTGTGTCGGAGCTGAGGTTGACGAGGGTGCGTCCGGGCAGGGCGGCTGTCGCGTCGCTGAGGATGTCCCACATCGCCTGGTAGTCCGTCAGGCTGAGAAGGACCAGCTCGCCGGTCGCCAGGGCCTCGGACGGGGTTGCGGCGAGGCGGGCCCCCTCTGCGACAACCGCCTCTGCCCTGCCGGGAGTTCGGTTCCATACGGTGACCTCGTGCCCGGCCTTCAGGAGGGCCCGGGTCATCGCCTGACCCATCGGGCCCATGCCGAACACGGTGACGGGTGCGAGGGCTTCGGTGCGGGTGGAGGCGTCGGTGTGCATGCGGGAATCTCCCCTGGAGGCCGGGTGGTTGTGGATTCAGTCTCGCCAGCGCCACCATCGGGCGGGAAGTACCCACTAATTAGTGGGGTACGTACCTTTGGGTGAGTGCCCCGCGTCCGAAGCGAAGGGGCGTGTGCGTATGTCTGGCCGTCGAGGTCCCTATATCTGCGGGATCGATGCCGCACTGGACGTCGTGAGCGGGAAATGGAAGGGCCTGGTGCTCTGGGAGCTGCATGCCCACGGCGTCCGCCGTTTCGGCGAACTGCGCAGGGCGCTTCCCGGGGTGAGCGAGAAGATGCTCACGCAGCACCTGCGCCAGATGGAGGAGGACGGCCTCATCCACCGCGAGATCTACGCCGAAGTGCCGCCGAAGGTCGAGTACTCGCTCACCGACGCGGGCGTCGCGCTCAACGAGGCACTGCGGCCGCTCGGCGACTGGGGCAGGGAGCGGCTTCGGCGGAACGGGCTGCGGGTGGTGGAGGTGCCGGAGGCGGCGGCGTCCTGACCTGGTCCGGGCTGACCTGGTCCGGGCCGCCCTCGTCCGCGCGCCGCCCTGGTCCGGACCGTGCTCGTCCGGGGCCGTCCTGCGCGCGCCGCTCTCGTTCGCGCCGCTCTCGTCCGCGCCGCCCTCAGCGCCCCAGGATCACGGTCCCCGAGGAGCAGAACCATCCGCCCGTCCCCGATGCCACGGCCAGCTCGGGCAGCCGTCCGCCCGCCTTGCGGACCTGCCCCTCGCCCGCCTCGCCGCGCAGCTGCCGTACCGCCTCGACCAGGAGGAACAGGCCGCGCATGCCCGGGTGCTGGGCGGAGAGGCCGCCGCCGTCCGTGTTGACCGGGAGCTCGCCGGTGCGGGTCAGGCGGCCCTTCTCGACGAAGGCGCCGCCCTCGCCCTTCGCGCAGAAGCCGAGGTCTTCGAGCGTCACCAGGGTCATGTACGTGAAGGCGTCGTAGATCTCGGCGAGGTCGATGTCGGCGGGGGAGACGCCCGCCCGCTCGAAGGCGAGGCGGCCGCTGACGGCCGCGGGAGAGACGGTGAAGTCCTCCCATTCGGACATCGTCGTGTGCGAGACGTGCTCGCCCGCGCCGAGTACCCACACCGGATCCTTCGCGCAGTCGGCCACGTACTCCTCGGCGACCAGGAGCACCGCCGCGCCGCCGTCCGAGCGGATGCAGCAGTGCAGCTTGGTGAAGGGGTCGGCGATCATCGGGCCGCCGAGCACGTCGTCCACCGTGATCGGCTCGCGGAACATTGCTTCCGGGTTGTCCGCGGCGTTCGCGCGGGCCTGCACGGCGACCTCCGCGAGCTGCTCCAGGGTCGTGCCGTACGCGTGCATATGGCGGCGCGCGGCCATCGCGTACTTCGAGATGAGGCTGTGCCCGTACGGGACCTCGAACTGCAGCGGGCCCCGCGCGCCGAACGAGAGATTCGAGGTGCGGCGACCGGCCTTGATGTCGGCGCGGGCGGTGGAACCGTAGACGAGGAGGACGGCGCCCGCGTGCCCGGCGGCGATGGCCTCGGCGGCGTGCGCCGCCATCACCTCCCAGGTGGAGCCGCCCACGGAGGTGGAGTCGACCCAGGTGGGCTTGAGGCCGAGGTACTCGGCGACCTCCACCGGGGCGAGGGTGCCGAGGCCGGCGGAGGCGAAGCCGTCGATGATGCTTTTGTCGAGCCCGGAGTCCGCGAGCGCCCGGCGGGCGGCCTGCGCGTGCAGGGCGTACGGGGTGGCTTCGTCGACCTTGCCGCAGTCGGAGAGAGCGATTCCGGCCACGGCTACCTTGCGCCGGGGGGTGCTGGATATGACGGAGGGCATGGATCTGACGGTACATCAGATTCTGATTCCGGGGGAGTGAGGGGCGCGCGGGCGTCGGCGCCCGGTGGCGCGTGTCGGCTTCCAGGGGGTGCGTGCCGTCTTTCAGGTGGGCGTGCGCCGGCTTCCCTGGGGTGCGCGTCGATTCCGGGTGGTGTGCCCCTCTGTGCATCTGGCCGCCCACGTCCTAGCATGACGCGCCGTCAGATCCGGGTGCCGCCCATGGTGCCCGGGGGAGGAGCCCGCCCATGGACGCCGCGTTCACCGCCGAGCAGGACGAGATACGCCGCACGCTGCGCGAGCTCATGGCCGAGCGCGCCGGACCCGAGGAGAACGAGGCAGCCGTATGGACCCCCGCAGGGCACGACCCCGAACTGTGGCGTGCCCTCGTCGCCCGGCTCGGCCTGCAGGGGAAGGGGGCCGAAGGGGGTGGTGGGCCGAAAGGTTCACCCCGCACCCCCGGAACCTCCTGTGCCCCCTGCACCCCCACCGGGCTGGCCCTCGCCGGCGAGGAGACCGGCCGCGTCCTGCTGTCCTCGCCCCTGCTCGCCACCGCCGCGCTGGCCCTGCCGCTGATCCGCCGCCTCGGCGGCGAGGAGCAGTGCGGCGAGCTGCTGCCGAAGATCGCCGAGGGCGCGCTGACCGCGGCCCTCGCCGTCCCGGGCGTCGCCCTCGCCACTGCCCTCGGCCTCGCCGGCGACAGCCGCGGCGACTGGTCGGGCGGCGGTCGCGCGGGCGGGGTGCAGGCGCGCCGTGACGAGGAGGTCTGGCGTCTGTACGGGCAGGCCGAGCAGGTACTCGACGGCCACAGCGCCGATGTGCTGCTTGTGGCCGCGCACACGGGGGGCTTCGCCCGTTCGCGCACGCTCCTCTTCCTCGTACGGGCCCGCAGTGCCGGAGTCGTGCGCGTACGGCAGGCCACCCTGGACGAGAGCCGTCCGCAGGCGCGGATCGAACTGCGTGACGCGCAGGCCGAGTTGCTCGGACCCGACGATGCGGCGGCGGTGGCGGAGGCGCTCGCCCGCACCGGCGACGCGGCCGCCGTGGTGCTCGCGGCCGAGGCGGTCGGGGCGGCGGACCGGGCGCTGGAGCGGACCGTCGAACACGCCAGGCGGCAGGAGCAGTTCGGGCGGGCGATCGGATCGTTCCCGTCGGTGCGGCAGCGGCTCGCGGATGTGTACGTGGCCGTACAGGCGGCACGGTCCGCCGTCCACTACGCCGCCTGGGCCGCGGAGAGGGGCGAGGACGGAGCCTTGCCCGCTCGAGCGGAGCCGGGAGCTTGGGGAAGGGGCGGCGGGCTCGCGCTCGCGCAGGCGCTCGACGCGCTGCGGACCGCGGCCGGGGAGGCGGTCCAGCTGCACGGCGGGATCGGCTCGGTCTGGGAGTACGAGGCGCACCGCTACTTCAAGCGGGCCGCGGGCGACGAACTGCTCTTCGGCCCGGTGCACCGGCTGCGCGCCCACGCGGCGGACCATGCCGGGCTCTTCGTGGCCGAGGGGGTGGCGGTCTGATGCCGCCGGGGATCAAGCTCATGCAGAAGGTGTCGTCGAGCCGGCTGTTCATGCGGATCGGGCCGCATGTCGTGCCCGGGCTTGACCGTGCCGTGCACCGGCTGACCCGCGGCAGGGTGATGCTGAGCGCGCGGATGCTGCCCGGTGCGATCCTGAGCGTGAAGGGCGCGAAGAGCGGGATCGAGCGGCGTACGCCACTGGCGTGCATGCCGGAGCGGGAGACCGGCACGTGGGTGCTGATCGGCTCGAACTTCGGGCGGCCCGGACATCCCGCGTGGACGGTGAACCTGCTCAAGCACCCGCAGGCGCGGATCAGCTGGAAGGGAACCGACATCGCGGTCACCGCGCGGCTCCTCGAGGGCGCGGAGCGGGCCGAGACCTGGGAGCGGTGCCTCGAGTTCTGGCCGCCGTACGCGACGTACCAGAAGCGGGTGGATCGCGAGATCAGGCTGTTCCGGCTGGAGCGACGGCAGGAGAAGCGGTAGCGGCGGCCGGAACCGAAAGGGCGGCGGTCGTCCTCTGCGGAGGACGGCCGCCGCCCGTATGACAGGAGCGCGCTCCGGGCCGCTTGCCCGCTGCTTCGCCGCTCGGCCCTCCCCGCTACTTCGTCGGCTTCCTGCCGGTGATGCCCAGGTGGACCAACAGCGCCAGATTGGGCTTGAGTTCGGCCTGCTTCACGCCCCAGGTGGAGAAGCCCTTCTGGTGCGAGGCGACCGCGGCGAGCATTGCGACGAGGGAGCCCGCCATCGCCGCCGCGCTGACGTCCTTGTCGACCTTGCCCTTGTCCTGGAGCTCCTTGACCGCGTCCGTGAGGGAGTTGGTCACCGAGTTGAGGATCTTCATGCGGATCTTGTAGAAGCGTTTGTCGCCCTCGGCGGAGCCCAGGTCCACCACGCGCAGGATCGCGTCGTTCTTCCGCCAGAACTCCAGGAAGCCGTCGACGAGTTCCTGCGCGGCCTGCCAGCCGGCCTTGCCCACCCAGGAGCGTCCGGTGAGCACCTCCGTCAACCCGGCGCCCTCCGCGGCCATTTGCTCCGCGATCTCCAGTACGGCGCCTTCGACATCGGGGAAGTACTGGTAGAAGGTCGCCGGTGAAGTGCCCGCCTTGCGGGCCACATCGATGACCTTGACGTCCCGGTAGGGCGACGAACTGAGCATCTCGCTGAGGCAGTCGAGCAGCTTCTGCCGCGTCGCCTGGCCACGCCGTCCGGCCACGCGGCCGTCGACGGTACGCACTTGTCCTGTCATGCCGTCAGCTTACCGAGGGGGGATCGGGGCGCGATTCGGCCGACTGCAAATGGGGACGGGGGAGAAAGCGGTGGGTTGAGGAGACTCGGGCGATATGGGGGCCGGGGGTGTCGTGCGGGGCGGAGGCCGATCGGGTCACGGGGGTGCGCGGCGGGCGTGATATTGATCAAGTGTTCGAATCGCTATCCAGTGATACGCCGGGTAAGAGGCGACCCTGATTGTGACGGGCGCCATACGGGGCCGAACGGCCCTGCTTGGTTTGCCATGAATTGCCCAGAAATAGGGTGAGACATCCCGATCGGGCCCCGGGTTCGCAACCTCCGCACCGGCCAGGAAGAATCGGGGTGCGGGCCGCCTGGGCGGCTCGGTGGTGAGACGCTGACGGGGAGCATGGGACCGTGCTCCCGGGCGGGTGACCCGCGGTCTCGTACGGGGAGGTGGCAGGCAAGTGGTGGAGCAGCTGACGCAGCGCGATCCGCGCAGGATCGGGCCGTTCGAGGTGCTCGGCCGACTCGGTGCCGGCGGCATGGGTCTGGTCTATCTCGCGCGCTCGGCCTCCGGCCGCCGCGTGGCGATCAAGACGGTGCGGACCGAGCTCGCCGAGGACCAGCTCTTCCGGGTCCGCTTCACCCGCGAGGTGGAGGCGGCCCGTGCCGTCTCCGGCTTCTACACCGCGGCCGTCGTCGACGCCGACCCGCGCGCCGCCGTGCCGTGGCTCGCCACCGCGTACGTACCCGCGCCCTCGCTCGAGGAGATAGTGAACGAGTGCGGGCCCATGCCCGCCCCGGCCGTACGGTGGCTGGCCGCCGGAATCGCCGAGGCGCTGCAGTCCATCCACGGCGCGGGCCTCGTCCACCGCGATCTGAAGCCGTCGAACGTCCTCGTCGTCGAGGACGGGCCGCGCGTCATCGACTTCGGCATCGCCTCCGGCGTCTCCAACACGCGCCTGACCATGACCAACGTCGCCGTCGGCACCCCCGCCTACATGTCGCCCGAGCAGGCCAAGGACTCACGCTCCGTGACCGGTGCGAGCGATGTGTTCTCGCTCGGCTCCACCCTCGTCTTCGCCGCCACCGGACACGCGCCCTTCCACGGCGCCAACCCCGTCGAGACCGTCTTCATGCTGCTGCGTGAAGGCCCCGACCTCGACGGGCTGCCCGAGGAGCTGCGCGGGCTGATCCTCGACTGCATGCATATGGAGGCCGCGATGCGGCCCAGCCCCGCCGACCTGCAGGCCCAGCTCGCCCCGCACCTGTTCGCCACCGGATCCGACGACTCCGGCACCGCCTCGGCCTGGCTGCCCGAGCGGGCCACCGCCCTGATCGAGGCCCGCCGCGGTGGGCGGCCCCCCGTTCGCATGCCCGCGGGGCGCAGCGCCGGAGGCGGCCGGGGCGTACCGCCGCAGCCCGCACAGCCTC
Source organism: Streptomyces lothianensis (assembly GCF_047779955.1). Taxonomy (NCBI): domain Bacteria; kingdom Bacillati; phylum Actinomycetota; class Actinomycetes; order Kitasatosporales; family Streptomycetaceae; genus Streptomyces; species Streptomyces lothianensis. The sequence goes on from NZ_JBLMKT010000036.1 coordinate 85,436, forward strand.
CGCAGCCGCCGCGGGCGCCCGCCCAAGGCGGGGCCGGCTCCCCGGGCAGGGACGAGGCCTGGGGGCGCCCGGCCGACCCCGGCCCCGTACGGCTGCCCGGCGCGCCCGTGCCGATCGGGCCCGGTCCGCGCGTCGCGGAGGCCCGGAGGGAGGCCGACCGGCGGGTCGGTGCGCCGGAGGCCTCGCTCGCCGCGTCCTGGTCACGTTCCGCCGCCGCGGCCGTCAACGGCTCCGGGCCCGCCCCCGCCGCTGTGGCACCCGGGCAGCCCGCCCCCGCCGTCGCGGTACCCGGGGAGCCCGCCGCCGCGGCGGCCTGGCGGCCCTGGCGGTTCCGGATGTCCAACGACGTCTGGGGCACCCCGCAGGTCGTCGGCGACCGGGTGTACGTCACCTCCTTCGAGGTGCACGCACTCGACGTCGCCACCGGGCGGCGGCAGTTCAAGACCCGCGACGTGGCCTGGTCGATGGCGATCACCGACGGCCGTATCCACGCCTCCGACGGGCCCACCCTCTACACCCTCGACGCGGACGACGGCACCGACCTGTGGCGCTTTGCCGCGGACGCCTGGGTGTACTCCCTCGAGGCCGACCGCGGCACCGTCCTCGCCGCGCTGCGCGGCGGCACCGTCGCCGCGTACGAGGCGGCGAACGGCGAGAAGCTGTGGGAGATCACCGGAACCCAGACCGACTTCGAGACCCCGGAGGCCGGGCCGGTCATCCACGACGGCACCGTCTTCGTCTGGAAGGACGCGCGGCTGCGCGCCGTCGAGGCCCGCACCGGCGTCGAGCGCTGGACCTACCCCATCGGCGACGCCGCCTCCTGCGGCGGCGTGCCCGTCCGGCTCACGCCCGCCTCCGACGGCGCGGTGTACATCGCCGCAGGCACCCGCGTCCTCGCCATCGACATCGCCTCCGGGCAGGTCCGCTGGCACTTCGAGGCACCCGCGGTCTTCCTCTCGCCGCCCGCGTACGCGCCGGGCGCCGGCGTCACCGGTGGCGGGGTCTACCTCGCCGACTACCTCGGCACCGTCTACGCCATCGACGCGGCGGACGGCCGTGACCGCTGGCGCATCGCCACCGAATCCCGCTCCTCCATCGACCCGCTGCTCGTGGCCGCAGGCCACGTCCACGTGGGCGCGGGCAACGGCCTCTACACCCTCGACGCCGTCACCGGCACCCCCAAATGGCGCTTCCAGGCGGGCGGCGAGATCATCGGCTCCCCGGTCTCCGCGGAAGGCCGTCTCCACTTCGGCTCCGCCGACCACTGCCTCTACACCCTCGACGCGACAGGCGGCCAGCTCCGCTGGAAGCTCGCGACGGGCGGCGAGATCACGGGCGCCCCGGTCGCCCAGGCCGGAGTCGTCTACGCCTGCAGCAAGGACCGCTGCGTGTACGCGCTGGACGCGGTGAAGGGGACGGGGACGTCGCGCTGAGTCGTTTACCTGCGCAGGTACCCGCCGTCTACCTGCGCAGGGCGGCGGTACCTGCGCATGCACCCGGTGGTACCTGTGCACCCGGCGGTACCTGCGCATGCACCCGGTGGTACCTGCGCATGCACGCGGCGGGGCGCCCAGCCGCGTTCACCGCAACCGGAACCCCGCCCCCCGCCGCCCGAACAGTCCCGCCTGCTCCTCGGCCGGCAGGTTGCCGAGGCCGATGAGGGCGGGTGCCTGTGCCGTCGCGCGGGCGCGGGTCGCTGCGGAGGCGGCCCAGACGGCGCGGACCGTGCCCTCCACCGCCGTCGGTGGGTAGGAGGCGATGGTCTCGGCGGAGGTCAGGGCCGTCGGCAGGGCCTCGCCCGGGGCGGTGAGTTCCGAGACCAGACCCACCTCGTAGGCCCGTCGGGCCGAGATGCGTTCCGCTGTTCCCATGAGGGACATGCGGGCGACCTCGCCGAACGGCATGCGCTGGGACATGTACATGGCCTCATAGGCGCTGACCATGCCGTAGGCGGTGTGCGGGTCGAAGAAGGATGCTCGTTCGTCGGCGACGATGAACTCGGATTCGCCCAGGAGGTAGAAGGCGCCGCCGCAGGCCATGCCGTTGACCGCGGCGATGACCGGTTTCCACAGGTCGCAGGTTTTCGGGCCGATGGCGAGGAGGGGGTCGTCGATCGTGTAGGGGGAGGGGGGCTGTGGTACGTCCGCGGTGCGGTCGATGCCGGTGCAGAAGGCCTTGTCGCCGGCTCCGGTGAGGACGATCGCCCGTATGGAGGGATCGAAGCGGAACTCCCGCCAGGCCGCGGTCAGTTCACCGGCCGTCTCCAGATCGACGGCGTTGTGCTTCGACGGCCGGTCGAGGGTGACGACCGCGACGCCCGTGTCCTTGTCGCACTCCACCCGCAGCGCCATCAGCGCTCCAGAACCCACTGCGGCACGGTCAGGTCGCCCTGCCGCGCGAACACCGCCTGCACCTTCGCCCCGATCCTGAGGCGCGCCCGGTCGACCGAGTTCCACGGCGCCCCGGCCTCGGTGACGAGGTTGCCGACGAGGCGGATCCGGGACGCCTCCGCGAGCTCCACGATGATCGCGTTGTACGGGGCCATCTCCGCGTAGGCGGGCAGCAGGGGCGGGTGCGGAAGGACGTAGGACCAGATGCGGCCCTTGCCGCTCATCAGCCGCCATTCGCTGTCGAAGGAACGGCAGTGCGGGCAGCAGGGGCGGGGCGGGAAGCGGAGTTCCCCGCAGTCGGGGGCGGCGCAGGCCTGGACGCGGAGTTCGCCCGCGGCGGTGTACTCCCAGAAGGGTGCGCCGTCGTCGTCGGGGAGCGGGGCGAGCAGTTCGGTCGCGGTCGCGGTCGCGGTCGCGGGGGCCGGGTCGGGTGCGGGCATCGGGATCAGCTCCTCAGGAGTACGGCCGACGTGGGAACGCCCTCGCCCGCGGTCACCAGGCAGGTGGCCGCGTCGGGGACCTGGGCGGTGGAGGTGCCGCGCAGCTGCCTGACGCCCTCGTTGATCAGGTTGAAGCCGTGCACATAGGCCTCGGAGAGGCCGCCGCCGCTGGTGTTGATCGGCAGCCGCCCGCCGATCTCCAGGGCGCCGCCCTCGGTGAACGCGCCGCCCTCGCCGCGCCCGCAGAATCCGTAGCCTTCGAGGGAGAGGGGGATCAGTGGGGTGAACGCGTCGTAGATCTGGGCGACGTCCACGTCCTCGGGCCCGAAGTCGGCCTGCTTCCACAGGTGTCGGGCCGCGGTCCAGGCGGGGCCGGTGAGCGGGTCGTCGTTCCAGTAGTTGACCATGCCGTGGTGCTGTGCGGGCAGGCCCTGGGCGACCGAGTGCAGGTAGACGGGCTTCTGCCGGCAGTCGCGGGCGCGTTCGGCGGAGACGATCACGCAGGCGAGCGCGCCGTCGGTCTCCAGGCAGTTGTCGAAGAGGCAGAGCGGTTCGCTGATCCAGCGGGCGTTCATGTACATCTCGCGGGTCAGCGGGCGCTCGTACATCTGCGCCGCCGGGTTCTGGTTGGCGCGGTTGCGGCAGGCGAGGGCCACGTTGAACAGGTGGTCGCGGGTCGTGCCGTACTCGTGCATATGGCGCCTGGCGAGCATGCCGATCTCGTCGGCGGGGCGCAGGAGTCCGTACGGGCGGGTCCACTGTGCGGGGGTCGGCAGTTGCACCTGGGTGTTGGTCCAGGGGCGTTTGCCGGAGCCGCGTTTGCGGGAACGCCAGGCGACCGCGACGTTCGCCTGGCCGGTGGCGACGGCGGAGGCGAGGTGCGCGAGGGTGGCGCAGGAGCCGCCGCCGCCGTAGCCGACCTTGGAGAAGAAGGTGACATCACCGGCGCCGACCGCCTTGGCGACCTCGACCTCGTCGGTCTCCTCCATCGTGTACGAGGCGAATCCGTCGACCTCCGCGGGGTCTATCCCCGCATCGTCCAGAGCGGCCAGAATGGCCCGGCACGCCAGGGTTTTCTCGGATTCGGGAAGTTGTTTCGCGAAGGGGGTCCGGCCGATCCCGACTATCGCTGTTGCGTCCTTCAGTGTCGCCGCGGCCATGGCCACCTCCGAGATCAACTGCCGTATCCCAGCACGCATCCCTGCTGACAGCGGGGAAGGCTACAGCTAATCTGACGGATAGTCAGCTACTGCGGCGGGAGGGCTTGGGGATGGGCGGGGAAGCGTACGAACAGCACCAAGAGGTGCGGGAGCTGCCCGAGGACGAGCGGCGGACGCGGGGGGACCTCGAATGGGGCAGCATCCCGGGGCTGGTCCGCGCCGCCGCCCGGCGGTACGCCGAGCGGGAGGCGGTCGTCGAGGGCCGCACCCGGATCACGTACGCCGAGCTGGGCGAGCGCGTGGAGCGCGCGGCCGCCGCGTGCATCGCGAGCGGGGTGAAGGCGGGGGACCGAGTGGCCATCTGGGCGCCCAACACCCTCGACTGGATCGTCTCCGCGCTCGGCGCGGTCGGCGCGGGAGCGGTGCTCGTACCGCTCAACACCCGCTTCAAGGGCACGGAAGCCGCGTACGTACTGGAACGCTCGCGCGCCAAGCTGCTGTTCATCACGGGCACCTTCCTCGGCACCTCGTACGTGGCATCCCTGCGCCGCGCCACCGCGGAGGGCACCGGCGACGGCCCGCTGCCCGCGCTGCCGCACCTGGAACAGGTGGTCGTCCTCTCCGACGACGCCCCCGACACCTTCCGAACCTGGAAGGACTTCCTCGCCGCCGGTGAGGGCGTGACCTCCGCCGAGGTCACCGCCCGCGCCGCGGCCGTCGAGGGCTTCGCGCCCTCCGACATCATCTTCACCTCGGGCACCACAGGGCGCCCGAAGGGCGCCGTGATCACCCACGCACAGAGCCTGCGCGGCTACGCCACCTGGAGCGAACTCGCGGGACTCGCCGAAGGCGACCGCTACCTGATCGTCAACCCGTTCTTCCACACCTTCGGCTACAAGGCGGGCATCCTCGCCTGCCTGATGCGCGGCGCGACGATGGTGCCGCAGCCGGTCTTCGACGTGGACACCGTCCTCGCCAACATCACCGCCGAACGCATCTCCGTCCTGCCCGGACCGCCCACCCTGCACCAGTCGCTCCTCGACCACCCGGCACGCGACCAGCACGACCTCTCGGCGCTCCGCCTCGTCGTCACGGGGGCGGCGGTGGTGCCGCTGCAGCTCGTCGAACGGCTGCGCTCGGAACTCGGGATCGCCACCGTGCTCACCGCGTACGGGCTCTCGGAGTGCAGCGGGATCGTCACCATGTGCCGGCGCGGCGACCCCGCCCGGGTGATCTCGGAGACCTCGGGCCGGGCGGTCCCCGGCACCGAGGTCCGCGCGGTCAACCCGGCGGGCACAACACTCGGGCCGGGCGAGCCCGGGGAGATCCTCGTCCGCGGATACAACGTGATGCAGGGCTACTTCGAGGACCCGCAGGAGACCAAGAAGACGATCACCCCCGACGGCTGGCTCCGCACCGGCGACGTCGGCGTCCTCGACGAGGACGGCAACCTGCGGATCACCGACCGCATCAAGGACATGTTCATCGTCGGCGGCTTCAACGCCTACCCGGCGGAGATCGAGCAGCTCATCGGGCTGCACCCGGACATCGCGGACGTCGCCGTGATCGGCGTCCCCGACCCGCGGCTCGGCGAGGTCGGCAAGGCCTACGCCGTGCGCCGCCCCGGCTCGACGCTCACCTCCGACGACCTGATCGCCTGGTCACGCCGCGAGATGGCCAACTACAAGGTGCCGCGCCAGGTGGAGTTCGTCACCGACCTGCCGCGGAACGCGAGCGGGAAGGTGCTCAAGAGGGAGCTGCGGGGGCGGGCCTGACGTGGTGCGGGCGTGGGGAGGGCTCAGCCCTGCGCCCGCTCCTTGTCACTGCGCTCCACGCAGAATTCGTTCCCCTCGGGATCGGCGAGAACCTGCCACCCGCGCCCGTCGGGCTTCCGCAGGTCGTTGACGACCGTGGCCCCCAGCGCGAGCAGCCGCTCGACCTCCTCGTCCCGGGAACGGTCATGCGGCCGTACGTCGAGATGGATCCGGTTCTTGATCGTCTTGCCCTCGGGCACGGTCACGAACAGGATCGTCGTCCCCTCGTGGATGACCGACGCCTCGGGATCCCCGGGAAAGTCGTCATCGGCGAGCCTTCCCCCGATGACCTCCGCCCAGAACTTGGCCTGGGCGTAGGGGTCGTGGCTGTCGAAGGTGACGTGGTTCAGGAAAGAGCTCATGCGCGCATCCTGGTCACGGGCACCCGAGCGTGCAACCGAATAGTCGCGGTGGTGGGTGGGTCGGCGTGCGGACGGCCTTCGCACACGAGGCCTTCGCGGGCGTGCGCCCCAGCCTGCGGACGCAGGTCGGCCGCGGCAGCGGGCTCCCCCTCCGCGCTGCCGCGGCCGACCGATCCCCCGTGGTGAGTGAAGTCGTTACGCGCCTTCCGAACCGGCGTGGCTGTCGGTCGGCTTGGCGGGCTCGCTGCCCGCGTGGCTGTCGCTCAGCTTGATCGGCTCGCTGCCCGCGTGGCTGTCCTGCGTGGTGATCTCTTCGGCCTCGCCGGGCTTGCTCGTGGACTCGCTCATCGTGCTCCCCTGTATGTCCTGATCGATGATGTGGAGCGCCCGTTCGGCGACTCCCCCGAGGATCGCCGAACGGGCGTTCTGGATCGCCCACCCTAGAGGGTGGTCATCCCCGGCGAGCCGTCTGCCCCCCGACGCGACGGGCCGCCGAGAAAGAGCATGGAGGAGCGGCATAAACGTTCGATGAACGCCTCGGCACGGCACGGCACGACGCTGTACGGAACGACCCTGTACACAGGGCACTGCGGACCGCCGCGGCCGACGCCTTCGGACCGCCGTGGCCGACGCCTTCGGGCCGCTGTGGGTGACGCGTTCAGGCCGCCGCGACCGGGGTGAGCAGGCCGCGGACCTCGTCGGCCTCCGGCGCGCCGGAGGCCTCGTACAGGCCGAGCGCCTCGCGCCAGCAGGCCCGTGCCCGGTCCGTCTGGCCGAGGGCGTCGAGCGCCTTGCCGAGCGCGGTCAGCACGTTGGCGCGCGCCCAGTCCCCGCCGATGCAGCCGAGCGACAGGGCCTGCTCCGCGTGCAGCGCAGCCGGTGCGGGCCGGTGGGCGGCCAGGTGGGCCTGGGCGATCCGCAGGTGGGTGGTGCCCTCCCACAGCCGCTGCCGGTTCTCGGTGAACACGGTGAGCGCCGAGTGCAGTTGCTCAAGCGCCTCGGCGGGCCGAGCGGCTGCCGTGAGGGCGATGCCCATCGCGAGCCGGCCGTTGGCGAGTCGTACGGTCAGACCCAACTCGTCGTAGATGCCGATGCCTTGCCCGGCCAGCCGCACCGCGTCGTCCGTATGACCCATCGAGACGAGGATCCGGGAGAGGTTGCACAGCGCGCTGGCTTCGCCCGGGCCGTTCCCGTCGGCGCTGAACGCCTCGATCGCATCGCGCAGGTACCGCTCGCCGTCCGCGTACTCCTTGCGGTAGAGCGCCAGGATGCCGCTCTCGTTGGGCGCGTTCGCCGAGGTCCACGGGTCACCTGCGAGCTGCCCGAGCGCGGCGGCCTGCCGTGCCCCCTCGGCCGCCTCGTCGAACCGCCCGAGCCGGCTGTGCACCTGGCTCAGCGTGGTGCGGGCCCGGCCCTCGGCGCGCGGGAAGCCCGCGGCGGCCTCCACCGCGGCGAGTGCCGCCGTCTCGTACGAGCGGGAACTCGCCCCCGACTCCCCGAGGTCCTTGGCGACGAGCAGCAGGTCGACGGCCCGCTCGAGGCTCTCGCCCGGCAGCGACTGCCGGACGCAGGCCAGGATGCAGTCGGCCTCGGCGTGCAGCCAGTCCAGGGCCGCCTCGCTGCTCGGGAAGCTCAGCCCGGCGTGACGGGTCGGCGCCAGATGCGAGGTGGTGCGGTCCCCGGGCCGCTCGATCGCGTACACCTGCGCCGCCGTCGCCAGGTAGAAGTCGAGGAGCCGGGACAGCGCGGCGGACCGTTCGCTCGGTGGCTGTTCGTCGCGTTCCGCGCACGAACGCGCGTAGAGGCGTACGAGGTCGTGATAGCGGTAGCGGCCGGGGGCCGCGGATTCCACGAGGGAGGCGTCGACGAGGGATTCGAGGAGGTCCTCGGTCCGCTCCTCGTCGAGGTCGAGGATCGCCGTGGCCGCCGCGAGCGAGATGTCGGGGCCGTCGGCGAGGCCGAGCAGGCGGAAGGCGCGGGCCTGGGCGGGTTCCAGCTGCCCGTAGCCGAGTTCGAAGGTGGCCTTGACGGCCAGGTCGCCCGCCTGGAGTTCGTCGAGGCGGCGCCGCTCGTCGGCGAGCTTGGCGGCGAGGACGGAGACCGTCCAGGTGCGGCGCGAGGCGAGCCGGGAGGCGGCGACGCGGATCGCGAGCGGCAGGAAACCGCAGGCCGCGACCACGTCGAGCGCGGCCTCGCGCTCGGCGGCGACGCGCTCCTCGCCGACGATCCGGGTGAAGAGCCGCAGCGCCTCTTCGGGGGACATGACGTCGAGGTCGACGAGGTGCGCGCCCGCCAGGTCCACCATGCGCTGGCGCGAGGTGACGAGGGCCGCGCAGCCGGGGGTGCCCGGCAGGAGGGGTCTGATCTGTGCGGCGTCGCGCGCGTTGTCGAGGAGGACGAGGACGCGGCGGCCGTCGAGTATGGAGCGGAACAGGGCCGCGCGCTCCTCCAGGGTCGCCGGTATCGAGGCGTCCGGGGTGCCGAGCGCCCGCAGGAACGCGCCGAGCACCGCCTGCGGTTCGGCGATCCGGTGTCCGGCGCCCTGCAGGTCGGCGTACAGCTGGCCGTCGGGGAAGTGGGCCCGGGCCGCGTGCGCGACATGCACGGCGAGGGTCGTCTTGCCGACGCCGCCGATGCCGGCGACCGCGGAGACCGCCATGACCTGCCCGCCCTCGGCGGCGGCGAGTATCTCGCTCAGCTCCTTCACGAAGGCGGCGCGCCCGGTGAAGTCGGCGACCGTCGCCGGGAGCTGGGCCGGTTTGACCGGCGCCGGGGACGGTTCGGACAGCGGCGCGGCGGGTTCGGCGAGCGCCGGGTCGGCCTGGAGGATGCGCCGGTGCAGCTCGGACAGGCCCTGGCGGGGGTCCACGCCCAGTTCCTCGGCGAGCAGGCGGCGCGTGTCGTCGTACACCGCGAGCGCCTCGGCCTGCCGTCCGCTGCGGTACAGCGCCAGCATCAGCAGTTCGCGCAGCCGCTCGCGCAGCGGGTGCGCGGCGGTGAGCGCGGTCAGTTCGGAGACGGCCTCCGCGTGGCAGCCCTGCTCCAGGTCCATGTCGAGGCGCGCTTCGAGCAGCTGGAGCCGCCATTCGGCGAGCCGGGCGCGCTCGGTCTCCGCGTACGGGCCGGGGACGTGGGCCAGCGGCTCCCCGTCCCAGAGGCCGAGCAGCCGGTTGACGGCGTCCCGCGCCCGGCACAGTTCGCCGCCGCCGCGCGCCTTCTCGGCCTGCGCCCACAGCTCCTCGGCCAGGGTGAGGTCGAGGGCGTCGGCGCGGAAGCGGATCGCATAGCCACCCGCCTCGCTGACCAGCGAGTCGGGGTCGAGGATCTTGCGCAGCCGGGAGGCGTACGTGCGCAGCGCGGCAAGCGCCTGCGCGGGCGGGTGCTCGCCCCAGATGCCGTCGATCAGCTCGGCCGCCGTGGCGGTACGGCCCTGGCGCAGCAGCAGCGCCGTGAGCAGCGCCTGCTGCTGTGGTGATCCGGTCGGCAGCAGCTCGTCGCCGCGCCAGGCCCGTACCGGCCCGAGCACGCTGAACTGCAGCGGCGGCGCAGCCTCATGCACCGCTTCCGGACGCCGCTGGGCCGGTACGCGCGGTACACCGTCCATCCTGCTCCCCCTGGCCCCTGTTTTGCCCTGATTCGGTGCGACTCCCGTCGGGTGTACGGGAATCACCCGGCCCAGTTTGCCTTGTGCGGGCCCGTGCCGTCAGCAGCGTGCGAGACCTCTCACCGGGTCCGCACAGGTCGTGACGCCGGGCGGGGGCCGGGTGGGGGGCGGGTGGACGCCGGTCGGAGCGGGGCGTGGGCCGGACGGGGGCCGGTCGTGGGCCGCGGGGTGCTGCTCGCGGGGTGCCGCCCGCGCGCCGCTGGGGCCTCGGTGAACCTGCGTGAACCTGAGCGAACCGGAGGCACCCAGGGAGCTGACGATCCGTCAGATTGGGGCTACCGTGGTGACATGGAGACCTTCCCGAAGATCATCTCGGTGGACGACCACACGGTTGAGCCCCCCAACGTCTGGCGGGACCGGCTCCCGTCCAAGTACCGCGACACCGGCCCCCGGATCGTACGGGCACCCCTGAAGGAAATGACCTTCCTCGGCGGCAGGTTCGCCCCCGTGATGGGCGCGCCGGGCGACGACGGGCCGATCGGCGACTGGTGGGTCTACGAGGATCTGCACCGCCCCCTGACCCGCCTCGACACGGCCGTCGGCTACGACAGGGACGAGATCAAGCTCGAGGTCATCACGTACGAGCAGATGCGGCCGGGCTCGTTCAGCGTGCCCGAGCGGCTCGCGGACATGGACGTCAACCACGTCCAGTCCGCCGTCTGCTTCCCCACCTTCCCGCGCTTCTGCGGCCAGACCTTCACGGAGGCCGAGGACCGCGAGCTCGGCCTGCTCGGGGTGAAGGCGTACAACGACTGGATGGTGGAGGAGTGGTGCGGCCCCGACGCGCAGGGCCGTCTCATCCCGCTCACCCTCATACCCCTCTGGGACGCGCACCTCGCCGCCGAGGAGGTCCGCCGCAACGCCGCCCGCGGCGTCCGGGCCGTCGCCTTCTCCGAGATACCCCCGCACCTGGGCCTCCCCTCCATCCACACGGACGAATGGGACCCCTTCCTCCAGGCCTGCGACGAGACCGGCACCGTCATCGCGATGCACATCGGTTCCTCCTCGAAGATGCCCTCGACCTCCCCGGACGCCCCGCCGGCCGTCGGCTCCACCATCACCTTCGCCAACTGCTGCTTCTCGATGGTCGACTGGCTGATGAGCGGCAAGTTCGAGCGCTTCCCGAACCTCAGGATCATGTACGCGGAGGGTCAGATCGGCTGGATCCCGTACATCCTGGAGCGCGCGGACGTGGTCTGGGAGGAGAACCGCGCCTGGGGCGGGGTCGCCGACAAGGTGCACCGCCCGCCGTCCGAACTCTTCGCGGAGCACGTCTTCGGCTGCTTCTTCGACGATGCCTTCGGCCTGAAGAACCTCGACGCGATCGGCGTCAGGAACGTCCTCTACGAGACGGACTACCCGCACTCGGACTCCACCTGGCCCAGGTCGAAGGAGGTCGGTCAGTCCCAGATGGGTCATCTGGCGCCGGACGTGGTGGACGCGCTGGTGCGCGGGAACGCCATCGACCTGCTGGGGCTGACGGCGGACGGGCTGTGGGGGCCGTCGGCGCCGAAGGTGTGACGCCGGAAGCGGGGCGCGCGTGAGCCCTGCCGTTTGCGTGCGCCCCGCCTGTGCCCGTCACCCCCGCTTGTGCGCGTGACCCCCGACCGCCGGTGCGCGTGCCCCCGCCCGCGTGGGCGCGTGCCCCCCCCTGCCCGTGCGCGTGGCCGCCGCGCGGGCGGGGGAGAACCACTGCATGACGACCCTCACACCCGCAGAGGCCGAGAAGATCCTCGCCGCCAACTTCGCGCCCTGGGTCCTGGACCTGGGCCTCACCGTCGCCGAGACCGGCGACCGGCACGCCGTACTGCGGCTGCCGTGGTCCTTGCGCCTGGCCCGCGAGGGGGCGGGCTCTCGGGGCAGGCGCTGATGGCCGCCGCGGACACCGCGACGGTGATCGCCGTGGCCTCGGCGCGCGGCACCTTCGTGCCGATGACCACCGTCCAGCAGTCCACCACCTTCCAGCGTGCCGTGCTCGACGCCGACGTCCGCATCGAGGCCCGTCTCACGAAGCTCGGCCGCCGTATGGCCTTCGCCGACATCGACATGACCGCGGAGGGCTCGTCCGAACCCGCGGCGCGCGCGAGCACGGTGTACGCGCTGCTCGGCTGAGTCCGCAGGCCGGACCCAGGCCGGACCCAGGCCGGACCCAGGCCAATCGGCCCGGCCCGGCCCTGTCCCCACCCCTTGCCTGATGGCCCGTCAGGTACCACGATGTGCCGGTACCTGGATATGACGGGGCGTCAGATAAGGGGTGTGCGGCATGGCGTACGAACAGGGGCGGCTGGTGTACGGGATGCAGCTGCCCATTCAGGCACAGAGTGCCATCTTCGCCGAGAGCTGGGAGGCGGAAGCCGGCCCGCGCGAGCTCGTCGAGATCGCCCGGACCGCCGACCGTGCAGGATTCGACTACATCGCCAACTGCGACCACATCGCCATCCCGCGCCGCCTCGCGGACGCCATGCGCACCACCTGGTACGACCCGGTCGCCACCCTTTCCTACCTCGCCGCCGTCACCGAGCGCGTCAAGCTGCTCAGTCATGTGGCGGTCGTCGGGCTCCGCCACCCGCTGGCCACCGCGAAGGCCTATGCCACCGTCGACCACCTCTCCGGCGGACGGCTGATCCTGGGGGTGGGGGCCGGGCATGTGGAGGAGGAGTTCCAGGCGCTCGGCGTCGACTTCGCGGGCCGCGGGCGGCTCCTCGACGAAACCGTGGACGCACTGAAATCCGCGCTCGGCCCGGAGGAGTACCCCGAACACCACGGCGAACGCTTCTCGTTCGCCGACCTCGGCCAGCGACCGCGCCCCGCCCAGCCGCACGTCCCGATCTGGATCGGCGGCTCCTCGTCGGCCGCGATGCGCCGCGCCGCCACCCGCGGCGACGGCTGGCTCCCACAGGGCGACCCGCGCACCAAGCTCCCCGCGAAGATCGCGCGCATCAGGGAACTGCGCGAGGCGGCCGGTGTCCAGGCCCCGCTCGTCATCGGCACGATCACCGAACCGCTCTACGTTGGCGAGCCCGCCTTCGACACAGGTCCGTGGACCATCAGCGGCAAGGCGGAGGTGATCGCAGCGTCCCTGCGTGCCTACGGGGAGATGGGCGTCCACCAGCTCCAGATCCGCTTCCCGAACCGCAGCCTCGCCGAACTCACCGACCAGATGGCGGCCTTCGGCTCGGAGGTCGCCCCACTCCTGAACGATTGACCCCGCACCCCCCACCGAGCCACCACCAAGGGGACGATTCGCCTCGCCGGAACCCGGCATCCCGGTCAGGAAGTGAGGTGAATCGCCCCCCAATACCTTCACGACAGGGAGGCCCCATCATGGGCAAGCTCGACGGACGAGTCGTCATCGTCACCGGTGCCGCGCGCGGGCAGGGCGAGCAGGAGGCGCGGCTCTTCGCGGCCGAAGGCGCGAAGGTCGTGCTCGCCGACGTGCTCGACGAGCAGGGCGAGGCGGTTGCCAAGGAGATCGGCGACGACGCGCGCTATGTCCACCTCGACGTGAGCCGGGAGGACCAGTGGGCCGCCGCCGTGGCGGCCGCCAAGGAGTCCTTCGGGAAGGTCGACGGTCTGGTCAACAACGCGGGGATCCTGCGCTTCAACGCCCTCGTCGACACCCCGCTCGAAGAGTTCATGGCCGTGGTCCAGGTCAATCAGGTCGGTGCCTTCCTCGGCATCAAGACCGTCGCCCCCGAGATCGGCGATGCGGGCGGCGGCACGATCGTCAACACCGCCTCGTACACCGGTCTCACCGGCATGGGCGCGGTCGGCACGTATGCCGCGACCAAGCACGCCATCGTCGGCCTCACCCGCGTCGCCGCGCTCGAACTCGCCGGCATGAACATCCGCGTCAACGCGGTCTGCCCCGGCGCGATCGACACCCCGATGTCCAACCCCGCCCAGCTCGACCCGGAGGTCGACCAGGAGGAGATGAGCGCCGCGCTCGACGAGCTCTACCGCAAGCTCGTCCCGCTCGGCCGGGTGGGCCGGGCGAAGGAGGTCGCCGACCTGGCGCTGTTCCTGTCCGGGCCGGACTCCTCGTACATCACGGGTCAGCCGTTCGTCGTGGACGGCGGGTGGCTGGCGGGGGTGAGCGTCGTCTGAGCCCTGCGCTCCCCTCCCCCCGTCCCTGATGGGTCGTCAGTATTGACGCTCGCGGCAGGGGGTGGAACAGTGCGAAGCGGCTGATCTGACGGAGTGTCAGATCGGTGCGTGCGTTGCCGGCGACGCAGCCGCTCGGACGCAGCCGCTCAACCGATGCGCGGGACCGACTCAGGACGGTGAACCTCCTTGGAATTCGGCATATTCGTACAGGGATACGTGCCCGACACCCGACGTGCCGTGGACCCGCAGGCCGAGCACCACGCGCTGATGGACGAGACCGAGTACGTCATCCAGGCGGACAGGTCCGGCTTCAAATATGCCTGGGCCTCCGAGCACCACTTCCTGGAGCAGTACTCCCACCTCTCCGCCAACGAGGTCTTCCTCGGCTACCTCGCCCACGCCACAGAGCGCATCCACCTCGGCTCGGGCATCTTCAACCCGCTCGCCGCGGTCAACCACCCGGTCAAGGTCGCCGAGAAGGCGGCCATGCTCGACCACCTCTCCCGGGGCCGCTTCGAGTTCGGCACGGGGCGTGGCGCGGGCAGCCACGAGATCCTCGGCTTCCTGCCCGGCATCGACGACATGAACGCCACCAAGGAGATGTGGGAGGAGACCATCGCGGAGTTCCCCAAGATGTTCCTCCAGGAGGAGTACGAGGGGTTCCGGGGCAAGCACTGGTCGCTGCCGCCGCGCAAGGTCTTCCCGAAACCGTACGGGGGATCCCACCCGGCCATGTGGTACGCGGCGGGCTCCCCGACCTCGTATGCGATGGCGGCGAAGAAGGGGCTCGGCGTCCTCGGGTTCAGCGTGCAGCGGGTGCAGGACATGGAATGGGTCCTGGAGCAGTACAAGGGCGCGATCCAGGAGGCGGAGCCGGTCGGGGGCTTCGTCAACGACAACGTGATGGTGACGACGACCGCGATCTGCGCGGAGACCCACGAGAAGGCCGTGCAGCTCGCCATCGACGGCGGGCTCAACCGGCTCCAGTCGCTCGTCTTCTACTACCACGACACCTTCCCCAAGCCCGAGGGGCTGCCCGTCTGGCCCGAGATGCTGCCCGAGTTCAACGAGGACATCGTCGAACTCCTCATCCAGGAGGAGCTCCTGGTCTGCGGCGATCCGGACGAAGTCCTCGCCCAGTGCAAGCGCTGGGAGCAGGCGGGCGCGGACCAGCTCTCCTTCGGCATCCCGGTGGGGCTGCCCAAGGAGGACGTACTCACGACGCTGAGGCTCGTCGGCGAACACGTCATCCCGAAGATCGACACGGACCCGGTCCACCGCACGACGCGATTCCGGCAGTCGGCTTGACGCGGAACGGCCCGCGCACCCCGCCCCACGTACAGGAAACGGCACCCCACCCCACGTACAGGAAACGGCACCCCACCCCACGCACAGGAAACGGCACCGCACCCCCCGAAGGGACCCGTCATGCTCGACCACCTGATCAAGGGCGCGACCGTAGTCGACGGCACCGGCGCCCCCGCACGCGCCCTTGACGTGGGGATCCGCGACGGCCGGATCGCCGTGATCGCCGAGCCGGGCACGGTCACCGAGGAGGCGCGGACCTCCGAGGACGCCACCGGCAAGGTCCTCGCCCCCGGTTTCGTCGACCCGCACACCCACTACGACGCCCAGCTCTTCTGGGACCCGTACGCCACTCCGTCCCTCAACCACGGCGTCACCACGGTCGCGGGCGGCAACTGCGGCTTCACCCTCGCGCCCCTGAACCCGGAACGCCCCGAGGACGCCGACTACACCCGCCGGATGATGTCCAAGGTCGAGGGCATGTCCCTGGTGGCCCTCGAAGATGGCGCCCCCTGGAACTGGTCGACCTTCGGCGAGTACCTGAACGCGCTCGACGGCCGCATAGCCGTCAACGCGGGCTTCATGGTCGGCCACTGCGCCCTGCGCCGCCACGTCATGGGCGAGGACGCGGTCGGCGGCCGGCCGACCCCCGAGCAACTGCAGCAGATGCTCGACCTGTTCCACCAGGCCATGGACGAGGGTGCCTGGGGCCTGTCCACCACCCAGTCGTCCACGCACTCCGACGGCGACGGGAAGCCGGTCGCCTCCCGCCACGCCGAGCCCGCGGAACTCCTCGCCCTGTCCAAGGCGGTCGGCGAACACGAGGGCACCCAGCTGGAGGCGATCGTCGCGGGCTGTCTCGACCAGTTCGACGACGACGAGATCGACCTGTTCGTCGACATGACGGCCGCGGCCGGACGCCCCCTCAACTGGAACGTCCTCACCATCGACGCCGCCGTCCCCGAACGCGTCCCCCGCCAGCTCGTCCCCTCCGAGCGCGCCCGCAAGGCCGGCGGCCGGATCGTGGCACTGACGATGCCGATCCTGACACCGATGAACATGTCCCTCGGCACGTTCTGCGCCCTCAACCTCATCCCCGGCTGGGGCGAGATCCTCGGCCTGCCCGTCCCGGAGCGCATCGCCAAGCTGCGCGATCCCGGCGTACGCGCCGAGATGCTGCGCCGCGCCGACTCCAAGGAGGCGGGCGTCTTCCGGCGGCTCGCCCACTTCGGCCGCTACGTCATCGGCGACACGTACTCCAAGGAGAACGAGGGCCTCACCGGCCGCATCGTCGACGACATCGCCGCCGAACGCGGCCAGGACCCCTTCCAGTGCCTGGTGGAGATCTGCGCCAACGACGAGCTGCGCACGGTCCTGTGGCCGATGCCCAGTGACAACGACCAGGCCTCGTGGGAGCTGCGCAAGCAGGCCTGGCAGAACGAGGACATCATGCTCGGCGGCTCGGACGCGGGCGCCCATCTGGACCGCATGTGCGGAGCCCCGTACACCACACGCTTCCTCGGCGACTGCCTGCGCGGGCGGAAACTGGCGACGCTGGAGCAGGCGGTGAAGTGGCTCACCGACGATCCGGCGCGGCTCTTCGGTCTGATCGACCGCGGCCGGATCCAGGAGGGCTACTTCGCCGATCTGGTCCTCTTCGACCCCGAGAAGATCGACGCGGGCAAGGCGACCCTGGTCCACGACCTGCCCGGCGACAGCCCCCGCCTCGACTCCAAGGCCCTCGGCGTCAACGCCGTCTGGGTCAACGGCGTCGAGGCCATCCGCAACGACAAGGTCACCGGCGCCGTGCCCGGCAAGGTGCTGCGCTCCGGCCGGGACACCAGGACGGTGAGCACGAAGTGACGCACGGACAGCGCCTGTTCATAGGCGGCGAGTGGGTCGAGCCCGAGTGCGGCCACTACGAGGTGATCAACCCCGCGACGGAGGACGTCGTCGGGCTCGCCCCCGAGGCCTCCCGTACGCAGGTGTACGAGGCGGCGGCGAATGCCCGTGAGGCATTCGAGACCTGGTCGCGTACGAAGCCGGAGGAGCGGGCCGCGATCCTCGCGAGGACCGCGGAGATCATCCAGGCGAACGCCGCCGAGTACACCGAGCTGGCCCGCGCGGAGACCGGCGCGACCACCGGGACCGCCCGCGGCATGCAGGTCGCCGTCGGTACGGCCCGCTTCAGCCGGTACGCGAAGGGCGCGCTCGAACCCGTGGAGCGCGCGCTGGTGCCGCAGATCAACGAGGCGGGCCCGATGGGCAAGGCGGGCGCGTTCGGCGCGATGGAGGTGCGCGCCCCCGTCGGCGTCGTCACCTGCATCACCTCGTACAACAACCCGTGGGCGAACCCGGCGGGCAAGGTAGCCCCGGCGCTCGCCATGGGCAACACGGTCGTGGTGAAGCCCGCGCCGCAGGATCCGCTGTCGGTGTACAAGATGGCTCAGGCGCTGGAGCAGGCGGGCGCTCCGGCCGGGGTGGTGAACGTCGTCTCCGGCACGTCCGTGGAGGTCGGGCAGGCGGCCGTGGACTCCCCGGATGTGGACATGGTCAGCTTCACCGGGTCCACCGGGGTCGGCCAGGCGATCGGCGAGGTCTGCGGGCGTGGGATGAAGCGCCAGCTCATGGAGCTGGGCGGCAAGGGCGCGGCGCTCGTCTTCGACGACGCGGACCTCGACTCGGCCGTGATGGGCATCGGTACGACGTACGCCTTCTACAGCGGCCAGATCTGCACGGCGCCCACGCGGGTGCTGGCCCAGCGCGGCATCTACGAGCAGCTCCTCGACAAGCTCACCGGCTATCTCGGCTACATGGTGGTGGGCGATCCGGCCGCGAAGGGCACGGTCGTCGGTCCGGTGATCTCGGCGGCGCACCGCGACCGCGTCGAGTCGTACATCGAGCTGGGGAAGAAGGAGGGCGCGCGGCTCGTGGCGGGCGGCGAGCGCCCGGCGACGGACCGCGGCTTCTACGTGGCGCCGACGCTCTTCGCGGACTGCGGCAACGACATGCGCATCGTCCGTGAGGAGATCTTCGGCCCGGTCGTCGTGGTCGTCCCCTTCGACGACGAGGAGGAGGCCGTCCGCCTCGCCAACGACAGCGACTACGGACTCCTCTCCTACGTCTGGTCCGGTGATGTGGCCAGGGCGTTCCGCGTCGGTCGCCGCCTGCGCTCGGGCGGCGTCGGCATCAACACCATCGGCCGCAACATGGAGGCGCCCTTCGGCGGCTTCAAGCAGTCGGGCGTGGGCCGCGACTGCGGTTCGTACGCGCTGGCGGCGTACAGCGAGCTGCAGTCTCTGGTCTGGACCACCTGAAGCGGAATGAAGGCCGCCGGAAAATTTTGAATCGGGATAAAACGGACAGTGCTGCGGTTTCCGTGTAGCGGAACTCCTTGGCGTCACGGGCTGTTGGGCCCGAGAAGCCGCTGATCAACGCCCTGCGGCGTGGAAACCGCAGCACTTAACGTCCTCTGCATGACGCAGTTGGAAACCCGGCCCCGGGCCGGAGACGCGGTGACCGCCGCCCCCACGGGCAGCGGTGTACGAGGCAAAGGCCTCGGCGGGAACTCGGTAGGACTCGTCGGCGGGGCCGTGATCGGCGTGTCGACCGTCGCGCCCGTCTACTGTCTGACCGCGACCCTCGGCCCCACGGTCGGTGAGGTCGGGGTGCAGATGCCCGCGATCTTCCTCGCCGGCTTCCTGCCGATGCTGCTCGTCGCCTTCGCCTACCGCGAGCTGAACCGGGCCGTACCGGACTGCGGCACCTCCTTCACCTGGTCCGTGAAGGCCTTCGGGCCGCGCGTGGGCTGGATGTGCGGCTGGGGGCTGCTCATCGCCACCGTCGTGGTGCTCTCCAACCTCGCGGGCGTCGCCACCTCGTTCTTCTGGCTGCTCGCCGGCGAGATCAGCGGCAGCGAGAGCGTGGCCGCCCTCGACGGCAACAAGGCCGTCCACGTCCTCACCACCCTCGCCTTCGTCGCCATCGCCACGGCCATCAGCTACCGCGGCATCACCGCCACGAAGTGGGTCCAGTACGCCCTCGTCGGCCTGCAGCTCGCGGTGATCGTCCTCTTCGCCGTCATGGCCGTCTCCCAGTCCGGCGAGGTCGCAGGATCCCTGGACTTCTCCTGGTCCTGGATGAACCCCTTCGCCGTCGAGTCCTTCGCGGCCTTCACCGCCGGTCTCTCCCTGTCGATCTTCATCTACTGGGGCTGGGACACCTGCCTGTCCATCAACGAGGAATCCACCGGCAGCGCCCGGACCCCGGGCCGTGCCGCCATGCTCGCCATCGTCGTGATCGTCGCCTCGTACCTGATGGTCGCCATCGCCACCCAGATGTACGCGGGTGTCGGCGAGGAAGGCACCGGCCTGGGCAACCCGGACACCGCCGACAACGTCTTCGCCACCCTCGCGGCCCCGATCATGGGCTCGGGCCTGGGCATCCTGCTCTTCCTCGCCGTGCTCGCCTCGGCCGCGGCCAGCCTGCAGACCACGTTCATCCCCGTCGCCCGTACGGTCCTCGCCATGTCCACGTACGAGGCGCTGCCCGCCCGCTACGCGCACGTCCACCCCCGGTTCAAGACCCCCGGCCGGGCCACGATCGCGGCCGGTATCGGCACCGGCGTCTTCTACAGCGTGATGACCGTGCTCAGCGAGAACGTCCTCGTCGACACCATCTACGCGCTCGGCCTCATGATCTGCTTCTACTACGCGATCACGGCCTTCGCCTGCGTCTGGTTCTTCCGCCACGAGCTGCGCCGCTCGGTCCGCGACCTGCTGGTCAAGGGCGCGCTGCCGGGCCTCGGCGGCCTGATGCTGACCGCCGTCTTCGGCCAGACCCTCTACGACATGTGGGACCCGGCCTACGGCTCCGGATCCTCCGTCCTCGGCATCGGCTCGGTCTTCGTCATCGGCGTGGGCCTGCTGCTCCTCGGCCTGGTCATCATGCTCGTGACCGCGCGGCGCAGCCCGGCCTTCTTCCGCGGCGAGGTGCTCACGAAGGAGACCCCGGCGCTGGTCGTCCCGGAGTAGCGGACTGCTTTCCGGCTCCGCCCGCGCGGCGGGGTTCAGCGCCCCAGGAAGACCGGGTTCGTGAAGGCCGCGAGCGGCCCCGGGAGGGGCGGCAGCTGCGAGGGGTGGCGGACTTCGGCCCGTACGTACGAGGCGTACGAGGGCGTGGTCCGCCATTCCGCGGTGAGCGTGCCCGAGGCCGGGACCGGCTCCGAGGTGAAGAGCGTGCCCTGGTCCGTGACGAAGCGGAGGGTGCACCCGGGGACGCCCTCCGCCGCCAGCCGGACGGTCACCTCCGCGTCGTCGGCGACCCGCAGCCGCTCCCCGATCCCGGCATGCTCCCCGCGGCCGCCCGCCACCGAGAAGTCCACGGACACGGCGGCCGACTCGGCCACATAGGAGTGCCCGGCGCGCAGGCCCGCCTGGATCGCCTCCCGGGTCAGATCCTCCGCGAGGACGACCGTCTGCGGGGTGCCGACCGCGTCCGTGGGCCGGTGCGCGTCGCTGTTGCCCATCGCCGGGGTCCAGGAGCGGGGATCGGCCTGCAGGGTGGCGTCCCAGGACTGCAGGGACACCTCGTCGTCGGGCGTGAACGGCCCGTTCCACACCTCCACCACATCCGCCTCGCCGAAGCCGAACTTCCAGGCGCAGCCGATGCAGGTGGCATGCGGATGCGCCGGGACGACGAGACCGCCCGCGCGGCGCACCTCGCGCGCGTAGTGCCCGAAGCGGTGGTCGCGGGCCCGGTAGCGCCAGTCCACCCAGCTGCCGCCGTCCATGCCGAGCGCCACGATGTGCCCGTTGCGGGTGGTGATCTCCTCACCGGTCATGATCAGCAGGTCGTCACCGGCCTCCGCCGCCCAGTGGGCGTGCGCGGCATGCGTGTTGTGCTCGGAGGAGTTGATGAAGTCGAGGCCCGCCGCGCGGGCGGCCGCCGCGATCTCGGCGAGGCTGCGCCTGCCGTCCGAGTACCAGGAGTGCAGATGGCAGTCGCCCCGGTACCAGGCCCGCCCGCGCCCGGCGGCCCGCTCCGGCGGGTACACCGGTTCCGGCTCCGGTGCCTGCTCCCCGTACCCGAGCGTGATCGTCACCTCGTACGGCAGTCCCTGCGGCGCGACCGTGTACGGGCCGAGCGCGATGTTCCAGGTGCCCGGGCGGATCCGGCCGGGAATGTAGCCGGGCGTCGCCTCGTCGGAGCGCAGGAAGAAGTCACCGCGCGCCCCTCCCGACCAGCCGCGGAAGCCGGGGCCGCCGAGGCGGGTGCCGCGTTCGTCGAAGATGCCGATGTCGAGCGCGTTGCCCTGGGTGCCGGGCGGCACGGGCGGCTTCTCGTACGTGTACGAGACGCGGATCTCGCATACGCCCTCGGGCACCTCGACGGGCAGATACACATAGTCCGGCGAACCGGTGGGCAGCGTGCCGCGCACCACCCTCGTCTCGCTCTTCGTCCCGCTCTTCGTCCCGCTCTTCCCGGTTCCGTCCGGTCCGCGCTCCTCGGCGCCCGCGAAGGTCACGGTGCCCAAGGTAGACGCGACGGCCGTGGCCGTCAGCAACAACGCGCGTCTTCCCATGCGGTGTTCATCGGCGCGATCCATGGCATTCACGGGATTCACGGGATTCACGGGATTCACGGGATCCATGGAACAAGCCTCGTGCCGAGGCGTGAACCGCGTCCCACGGAAAGAGGTTGTGCGGATGGCCAGTTCGTGCGCCGGGAGCCGTCCGGAGCCTGTCTATGATGTCGTGGCTCCGCACAGGGGAAGACCCAAGGCGTCCAGGGGGAGGGCAGCTTCGGTGGAGAGCATCATCGTCGTTCCGGGCGAGCCGGCGCGGCAGGACAGCAGGATCACGCTCGGCCCGGGGGACACCCTCGGCTTCGGGCGGGGCGAACAGCCGCCCGGCGGCCCCGGCACCGACGCGTGGCTGTCGATCCCGCACCCCAGTGTCTCGCGCACCGCGGGCGTGCTCACCGCCAGCAGCACCCACTGGTCGCTGAGCAACCTCAGCACCACCGCCACCTACGTCGTCGACAATCCCGAAGGCGCCGGTGAACACGTCAAGGTCGCGCCGGGGCGGCTCGGCGCGCCGATGCCGTTCGAGTTCTCCCGGGTGGTGCTGCCCAGCTCCGGCGGGCTGCTCGGCTTCGACGTCTGGGCCCCGCGCCACGACTACGCACAGGACCCGCAGGACGGCTCCGCGATCAGCGGCGAATCCACCGCCCTCGCCTTCCCGCTCGACCGCAGCAAGCGCTACTTCCTCGTGCTCGCCGCCCTCTGCGAGGACCGGCTGCGCGGCGAACCGCACGCCTCCGCGCCCACTGTCGCCCAGCTCACCGAGCGGCTGCGGAAGGTGTGGCCGCAGGCCACCCGCAGCGCCGTGCAGTGGAACATCGACTATCTGAGCGTGAAACTCCAACTGAGGCCAGGACCCGAGGACTCGGACCCGGCGCGCCGCCTTCACGGCAAGAAGGAGGCCCTGATGTCCTTGGCGCTCCGCTTCGATCTGGTGAGCGAGGACGACCTGGCGCTGCTGTCGGGACCGGCCTCCTCGTAACCAGGGGTGTCCGGCGCGACCCGCGGACGCCCCTCGACACCCCTGGATACCCACGGACACCCCTGGATACCACGGACACTCCGGGACATCCCCGGATACCCCCGGATACCCCCGGATACCCGATACCCCCGGATCCCCCCGGGACAACACTCCTGGACGCCCCGGACACCCCCCGGCCGCCCAGAATCCGCCCCGAGCAAGGAGGTTCACCATCACCGGCTCCCTGTCCGTGCCCGAGGGCTACCGCATCGGCCCCTGGACCGTCGGGCCCGCACTCGGCTCGGGTGCGTTCGGCGCCGTGCACGCCGCCGAACGCACCGCCGAGGACACCGCGCCGCTGCCCGGGAGCGGGGAACAGCCGCCGGCCCGCGCCGCGCTGAAGTTCCTGCCCACCGGCACCCGGACCCCGCGCCAGCTACGCCACCTGCGCGACCTCGCCGAACGCGAGGTCGAGGTGCTGCGCACGGTCCTCGAACCCCGCCTGATCCGGATGTACGACGTCCTCACCGTCGACGACCCGGACCGCCCCGAACTCGACGGCGCCACCGTCCTCGTACTGGAACAGGCAGCATCCAGCCTCGATGTACTGCTCGCCGAGAACACCCCACCGGCACACGGTCCGCAGCTGCTCGCCCAGGTCTGCGAAGGCCTCGGGCAACTGCACCGGGCCGGCTGGGTGCACGGCGACCTCAAGCCCGGCAACGTCCTGCTGATGCCCGACGGCACCGCCCGCCTCGCCGACTTCAACCTCGCGGCCGAACTCGACGGCACCCACGCCTACGCACCCGCCTTCGCGACCCCCGACTACACCCCGCCCGAACTCCTCTGGTCGCAGATCGGCGCACAGGGGCGGCAGATCCGCCCCAGCGCCGACATCTGGGCCTTCGGCGTCCTCGCGCACCTCGTGCTCACCGGCGGCCGCCACCCCTTCCCCGGGCTCACCCCCGACGCCCGCAGGGAGGCGGCCGTCCGCTACGCGCGCGGCAAGGAAGAGCTCTCGCTGTCCGCCGAACTCCCCCTCGTATGGCGGCAGATCATCGCCGACTGTCTCGCCCGTACGCACGAGGAGCGGGCCGGGCACGACGCCGCCTCGCTGCTCGCACGCGTCGAGGCGGCGGCCGCGCCCGAGGGTCGGGAAGCCAAGCGGTCGCGCCGACCCAGGGTGCTGCTCGCGGCCGGTGCGGTGGCGGTTGTCCTCGCCGTGGCGGCCGCGATCGGCTTTGCGTTCGATGGTGGCGGTGACCCGGACAAGATCGCGGGCGGCTACGACCGCTGTATCGCGGGCAGTGTCTGCTTCTTCACCGAACCGGCGGGCCAGGGCGAGATGTGCGCCTGGGTCGGTGACGACAATGCCTGGGCCACCGGCAAGGTGAAATGCAGCTGGGCCGAACGCAAGGGCGCCCGGTCCGTCTTCAACAACGGGATCGCCGACACCGCGGGGTTCGTCCACGTCCGCTACTTCGCCGACGAGGATCTTGAGGGCTTCATCGGCTGCATCCCCCGGGGTGAGCGGCAGGACTTCACGGAACCACTGCAGGCGCGCTCCCACACCTGGGCGAAGAAGTGCGAGGACCCGTCCCGCTGAACGGGTCCTCGCCTCACCGGGTCAGAAGGATCAGGGGTAGAAGCGCGGGCCGATCTTGCGGACCGGCTCGTTCGAGTTGCACTCGCCGCCCCACTTGGCAGTGCTGATTTTGGTTGCCTCGCCCGGGAAGTTGACGTATGAGCCGGAGGACGGCGAGGACGAGCCGGTGTTGTAGTGAAGGCAGCCCGTGACATTCGCGAACGAGCCGTCGGTGTAGTAGATGGTGCCGGTGTAGCGGATGTGGTCGGCGCCCGCGTACGCCTTGCCGTTGTTGAAAAGCGACTTGATCTGGTACCCGGTGCCCGTCCAACTGCCCGAGCTCTTCGAAACGATGGTCCGGCTCAGGTTGCTTCCGTTGTACGCGCAAACATAGCCGGACGGACAGTTGTTGACTGTGTAGTTGCCGGCCTGGGCAGAGCCCGGGACGGCCACGATCGCGGCGGCGGCTGCAGTGGTGGCGGCGACGGCCGACCAGGCGCGCAGGTGCTTTGCCATGGTGCTGGTTCCCCGAATTCCCTTGACGTCGCTGGACGTGATCGACGTTAGGCAAGGCGAGGGCCAGAAGGGTACTCGTATCCACTAGTACTCCGGATCTCGTTCCGGCGCCTATGGACTTGCCGCCCCCCACCGGTTAGGAAGCCCCATGGACATCTCGGCGACGCTGTACCTGACGGACGAGACCATCACCCCCGTACGTCTCGCGCGCGAGCTGGAGCAGCGCGGCTTCGCGGGTCTCTATCTGCCCGAGCACACCCACATCCCCGTGAGCCGCGCATCCGCCTACCCGGGCGGCGAGATGCCGCCGGAGTGCGGCCGCATGCTGAGCCCGTTCGTGGCGCTCGCGCAGGCCGCCGCCGTGACCTCGCGGCTCGCGCTCGGCACCAACATCACCCTCGTCGCCCAGCACGACCCCGTCGACCTCGCCAAACAGATCGCCAGCCTCGACCACTTGTGCGCGGGCCGCCTCACCCTCGGCATCGGCTACGGCTGGAACCGCGAGGAGGCCGCCGACCACGGCGTGCACTGGCCCACGCGCCGCGCGCTCGTACGGGACCGGATGGCGCTGATGCGGGCGCTGTGGAGCGAGCGGCCGACGGCGTACGAGGGGGAGTTCGGGAGCGTCGCCGCGAGCCAGGCCCATCCGAAGCCGCTGCGCCCCCCGCGCGCCCGCAGGTCGGGGCCGCCGCTCGTGGGGCCGCGGACCCTGATCGGAGGTGCGGCCGGGCCCCGGCTCTACGGGGAGATCGCGGACTTCGCGGACGGGTGGATGCCGGTCGGCGGCAGCGGCCTCGGCACGCACCTCCGGGAACTGCGCGGCGCGTGGGCGGAGGCCGGGCGGGCCCCCGAGGACCTGTATGTGGCGGTGACGGCGGTCGTGCCCGAGGCCGGGAAGCTCGCGCACTACGCGTCGTCGGGCGTCGACGAGGTGATCCTGCAGCTGCCGGCGGCGGGGGAGGACGAGGTCCTGAAGACCCTCGACGCCTTCGGGCGGTACGTATGAGCGAGGGCCGTCGGCGAACCGGCCCCTTCTCTGTGATCAACGGCTCCCGGCGCCCTGTCGGTGATCGCTCTTATGCTCGATCCATGACTGATCAGCAGCAGGCAGGCACGTCAGGCGCGGCGGGCACGTCAGGCGCGGCGGGTGCGGCAGACACGGCGGGCACCTCCGCGCCCACCGCGGGCCCCACCGCCAACGCCATGCGCCGCGCCCTGAAGCGGGCGCGCGACGGCGTGGCGCTCGACGCCGCCGAGGCGGCCGTGCTGCTGCAGGCGCGCGGCGCCGACCTGGCGGATCTCACCGCCTCGGCCGCGCGGGTACGGGACGCGGGCCTTCAGGCCGCGGGCAGGCCCGGGACCATCACGTACTCGAAGAGCGTCTTCATCCCGCTCACCCGCCTGTGCCGGGACAAATGCCACTACTGCACCTTCGTCACCGTCCCCGGCAAACTGCGCCGCGCCGGGCACGGGATGTTCATGTCCCCGGACGAGGTGCTCGACATCGCCCGCCGTGGCGCCGAACTCGGCTGCAAGGAAGCCCTGATCACCCTCGGCGACAAGCCGGAGGACCGCTGGCCCGAGGCCCGCGAATGGCTCGACGCGCACGGCTACGACGACACCATCGCGTACGTACGCGCCATCTCGATCCGCATCCTGGAGGAGACCGGCCTGCTGCCGCACCTCAACCCCGGGGTGCTCTCCTGGAAGGACTTCCAGCGGCTCAAGCCCGTCGCCCCCTCCATGGGCATGATGCTGGAGACGACCGCCGAGCGCCTGTGGTCCGAGCCCGGCGGCCCGCACCACGGCTCCCCGGACAAGGAACCGGCCGTACGACTCCGCGTCCTCGAGGACGCGGGCCGCTCCTCCGTCCCCTTCACCTCGGGCCTGCTCATCGGCATCGGCGAAACCTACGCCGAACGCGCCGAATCCCTCTTCGCGCTGCGCCGCATCGCCCGCGCCTACCACGGCATCCAGGAACTCATCATCCAGAACTTCCGCGCCAAACCGGACACGGCGATGCGCGGCATGCCGGACGCCGAACTCGACGAACTGGTCGCCACGGTCGCCGTCGCCCGCCACATCATGGGCCCGTCGGGCAACCTACAGGCACCGCCGAACCTGATCGCCGGCGAGTACGAGCGGCTCATCGAAGCCGGCATCGACGACTGGGGCGGCGTCTCCCCGCTCACGATCGACCACGTCAACCCGGAAAAGCCCTGGCCGCAGCTCGACGAACTCACCGAGCGCTCGGCCTCCGCCGGCTTCGAACTCCGCGAACGACTCTGCGTCTACCCGGAGTTCGTCACCCGAGGCGAACCCTGGCTCGACCCGCGCGTCCTGCCCCACGTCCGCGCCCTCGCCGACCCGGCCACCGGCCTCGCGATCCCCACCGCGCCCGTCGTCGGTCACCCCTGGCAGGAACCGGACGAGGGCTTCACCTCATCCGGCCGCACCGACCTGCACACCACCATCGACACGGAGGGCCGCACCGGCGACCGCCGAGAGGACTTCGACGAGGTCTACGGCGACTGGGAGGCGCTGCGCGAGGCGGCGGCCCCGGGCATGATCCCCTCCCGTATCGACTCCGACGTACGCGCGGCACTCTCCGTGGCCGCCGACGACCCGACCCGCCTCACCGACCCCGAAGCCCTCGCCCTCCTCCACGCGGACGGCCCCGCCCTCGACGCCCTCACCCGCATCGCCGACGACCTCCGCAAATCCGTCGTCGGCGACGAGGTCACCTACATCGTCACCCGCAACATCAACTTCACCAACGTCTGCTACACCGGCTGCCGCTTCTGCGCCTTCGCCCAGCGCCGCACCGACGCCGACGCCTACACCCTCTCCCTCGACCAGGTCGCCGACCGCGCCGCCCAGGCCTGGGACGTGGGCGCGGTCGAGGTCTGCATGCAGGGCGGCATCCACCCGGACCTCCCGGGCACGGCGTACTTCGACATCGCCCGCGCGGTGAAATCCCGCGTCCCCGGCATGCACGTCCACGCCTTCTCCCCGATGGAGGTCGTCAACGGCGCCTCCCGCACCGGCCTGTCCATCCGCGAATGGCTGACAGCCGCTCGCGAAGCGGGCCTCGACTCCATCCCGGGAACGGCCGCCGAAATCCTCGACGACGAGGTCCGCTGGATCCTCACCAAGGGCAAACTCCCCACGGCCACCTGGATCGAGGTCGTCAAAACCGCCCACTCCCTGGGCATCCGCTCCTCCTCCACCATGATGTACGGCCACGTCGACCAGCCCCGCCACTGGCTCGGCCACCTTCGCACCCTGGCCGCCATCCAGCAGGACGCACTCTCGAACAACCTCGGCGGCTTCACGGAGTTCGTCACCCTCCCCTTCATCCACACCAACGCCCCCGTCTACCTCGCGGGCATCGCCCGCCCGGGCCCGACGGACCGCGACAACCGCGCGGTCACCGCCATGGCCCGCCTCCTCCTCCACCCGTACATCCCCAACATCCAGACCAGCTGGGTGAAACTCGGCACGGAGGGCGCCGCGGAAATGCTCCGCTCGGGCGCGAACGACCTGGGCGGCACCCTGATGGAGGAAACCATCTCCCGCATGGCGGGCTCCTCCTACGGCTCCTACCGCTCCATCAAGGACCTCACCGCCATCGCCGACGCGGCAGGCCGCCCGTCCCGTCCGCGCACGACGCTGTACGGGGAGGTCCCGGAGGAGCGGGTCCGGGCGGCGCGGGCCTCGGACGGGCATCTGCCGGAACTGCTGCCGGTGGTGGACTGAGGGTGACTTCCCGCAAGAGTCTGGTCCTCGTAGTCCAGTGCGGTCGCGTCAGATAGGGGAGCGGGTGCTGCTTGGAGTCTGGGTGCTGCGTTTCCTCGCGGCCGTTGCCGTGGGCATGGTTCCGCCGTTCCTGCTCGTGCGCGTTGTGACGGCGGTCTTCGAAGCGCAGTCAGAAGGTGAACCGCAGGTTCTCGACTGGTGGCCCGTACTGGGGGAGGCAGCGTTGTGGAGCACCGCCGACGTCGGCCTTCTCCTCGGCGCGCTCTTCATACTGAGGCTGGTGTTTCCCGACTTGATGTTCCATCGGTCGGGGAGGTGGCTCCTGGTGCTGGGTGCCTCGGCCGTGGCCGGTCTTGCCTGCGGTGTCCTCTACTCCTCCGTCTCCTCAGGGGGAGTGGGCGTTGTGGCGTTGATGTACTGCCTGTTCTCCTTCACCGCGCTGCTGTCGTCGGGCTTCGTCGCGCCCGCGCTCCTGACGCCGGACGTCGGCCGTGGGGACCAAGATCGAGGCCAGTGAGCTCCTTCGGGCCTCACCTCTGCGTTGGTTGCGACTGTGTGCTGATCCGGGAGGTGAATGCGGTCCAAGCCGCCGGGGACGTGTGGAGTGTCGGGCCGTTGGTCTGCTTGGAGCCGCGGACTGTCACCGTGCTGGGGATGTTGCTGGCGACTTCGACGCATTCCTGGTGCGTGTCGCTGCTGCTGCAGCTGGACTTGGGGAACTTGAACTCGGCCACTACCTACATGTCGTTGCCGGGTGGTTGCCGATGGCCGAGGCCCGGGCGTAGTCCGGTGTCTGGAGCAGACCGGGGATGAGCGCGGCCTGCCAGGGCCGTGCGGCTCGTCCCGGAATGGGATTATCGCGAACTCACGGCCGACGTCGAGTTACTGGTGAGCGAGTTCGCCGGGACTCGCCCCCTCCGAACCCGCGCCCAAGCCGCGCGGACCAGCGCTCCGGCGGCGAATATTCCAGTTGAGGTGTCAGTGATCGTTGTTAGCCTCCTCCTGCTCACCAGGTCGGTGAGCACATCAAAGGGAGGGGTTTCTGTGGACGGACAGAGGACGCGAAGATCAGGCATGCTCCTGGGAGGCCTGGCCCTCGCGGTGGTACTCGGGACGCCGGGGGTGGCTGTCGCGGCGGAGAGCCAGCCACCGCTGCAGCCGGCGGTGGCAGATCTGGCCACCAGTTCCAAGGCGTGCACATCGGGGGATGCGCGCCCGTACCTCGACCATGTGCCGCGGGTATCCGCGAAGCTGTACGCCGCGGACGAGTCCGACCTGGTGTCCGCCGAGTTCGAGGCCTGGTGGAAGGACAGCGAGGGAGTCGAGCAGCGGCGCTCCCTGACCACGGGGGCCAAGACCTCCGGATCGCCGTTCAGCTGGCAGCTCCCCTCCGATGCTCCCGCGGACACGGTCGTCTCGTGGCGGGTTCGGGCCAACGACGGAGAGGCCGTCTCGCTTTGGAGCGACGAGGGCTCCGGCAAGGTCTGCCAGTACATCTATGACGACGCCAGCCCACTGCCGCCCGAGGTCCGGTCGGACGACTACCCCAATGACGACACGTGGACGGAAGGTGTCGGTGACTACGGTACGTTCACCGCGGACTCGGCGTCCGACGACGCCGTGGCCTACGCGATCTCGTTCAACGGCGGTACGAACCGCATCGTGCGTCCCGAGCAGCCGGGAGGTCCGGTTTCCGTCAGATTCCTCCCGGTGAGCTCCGGGCTGAACTGGGTCGAGGTCCAAACACAGGACCGGGCGGGGCGGCGAAGCTCCCCGACCAACTACCAATTCCGGGTCAGTTCCGGCCGTGAGCCGGTCGCCCGCTGGAATCTGGCCGATGCGGCGGGCTCGTCCACCGCAGAGGCGGTCAGCGGCCCCGAGGCCCGGGTGGACAAGGGTGTCACTTTCGGTGCCCCCGGACTTGAGGGCACGGAGCTCACCTCGTCCGCGTCCTTCTCGGGCAGTACCCATGGGTTCATCACGCCGGATGCAGACATCGTCGACACGACCGGGACCTTCGCGGTGAGCGCCTGGGTGCGGCCGAGCCGTACCGACCAGGCGATGACCGTGGCATCCCAGGACGCCGCGAAGGGCGACGCCAGCGCCTTCACGCTGGGACTGCGGGCGGGCTCGGAGAAGCCCGTCTGGTCCTTCGACTTCGGTGGCGCGCGGGTGACCGGCGGGACGCCGGAGACCGGGAAATGGGCCCATGTGATGGGTCTGTACGACGCCGAGACCGGCCTTGCCCGGCTCTACGTGAACGGCAAGGCGGCAGGTGACGGCGCCAAGGCCGAAGCGGCTGGGAGCGACGGGGACTTCCAGATCGGGCGGGTCCGGCGCAGTACCGGCTACCGCGACCGCTGGCATGGTGAGATCGGCAACGTGCGCGTTCACGACCGTGTGGTCGTGCCTTCCGAGGTGCAAGAGTTCGCCAAGCGCAAGCCCGTCGAGCGCGGCCACTGGAAGCTGGAGAGCGCGACGGACGGCAGCAGCCCGGAGCTGCACGGGGGCCAGGCGCTGAACTTGGGCGAGGGCGCCTCCGTCTACCGCCAGCCGACGGCCGGGTGCATCCCGGAGCTCGACCCCGACTGCCCGCAGATGAAGGAACCGCTCGAAGGTGAAGGCTTCCTCGCACTCGACGGTGAGTCGGCTTATGCGGCGACGAGCGGTCCGGTGGTCGACACCGACGCCAGCTTCACCGTGAGCGCCGTGGTGCGTCTCGCCGACACCGTCCCCGGCCACCCGATGACGGTGCTCTCGCAGGGCGGTGAGCATGGGGACGCCTTCAAGGTGCGCTACGACCCGGCTACCGAGCGCTGGGAGCTCGTCATGACGGCGGCCGATGAGCCGGGTGCGCAGGAGACCGTCGTCGGGCAGTACGCGTACCCCGACGGCGGCTGGGGCTGGGGCCACGAGGTGACCGTGGTCTACGACGACGCTGCCGGCAAGGTGACCCTCTACGTCGACGGCCAGCTGGATCAGGGCGCGTCCGCCACCTTCCGGACCTCCTGGCGGAGCTCAGGCCCCCTGCAGATCGGCCGCGGCAAGACCGCCGACGGCTGGGGCGAGTACCTGCACGGATCCGTGGACGAGGTGCGCGTCTTCTCCGGCGTCGTCGACGAGAACCGGATCGGCACCCTGCGCTGGGGCATGGAGCTCCCCCGGTGACCGTCGCGTAACGGCAGGCCGGGCGGATCCGGCCGCCAGGGCGGCGCGCCCCTGCGGCGCGCCGCCCTCAGCCGTGACCGCGTACGAGGGAGTCCGGCCTGGCGCGCACCTGCCGGAGCCGCTGCCGGTCCCGGACTGACGAACCGCGCGTCACCGCCCGTTACGGTCCGCTACCGTGGAGACGGCAGAACGTGAACCGTGGAGGCGGCGTGTCATCGAGCGGAGTCGAAGCATCCGGATTCAACCTGCCCGAGAAGCTGACCTGGGAGGAACTCCAGGAGCTTCCCGACGAAGTCGCCGAGGGCATCGAGCTGTGGCAGGGCAGGCCCGTGTGGAACAGGCGCGGCCCGAGTGAGCACCAGCGCTTCGCCAGGCGGCTGTGCAACGGGCTCGAGGCCGACGCCCGTAGAGCCATGCGGGAGGGAAGCGACAGCGAGCGGCGGCTGTGCTGGCAGGTCGAGGTGGAGACCAACGTCTTTTTCAAGCCTGACAAGAGCAGCTTCCTCACTCCCGACTTCCTGGTCTACCGCTGTCTGCCGCGCGGGTCCGACATCTTCACCGAGGACACCGTCCTCGTGGGCGAAGTGCTCTCCCGCTCGGACACCCCCGGGCGCAGGCAGTGGAAGATGGACCGCTACGCGGAGGCCGGGATCCCCTGGTACTGGGAGATCGAGCTCGACTCCGGCAAGACCTGGGACATCACGCGCGTGCTGGCGTATGAGTTGGTCACCATCGACCAGTCCGGGCTCGCCGTCAAGCCGCTGCGGCCCGTGATGTACGCGGCTGTCGGTGAGTGGGAGCCGGGCATCAGCATCGAGTTCCCCGAGCCCTTCGGCATCAGCGTCACCTGGGAGGACCTGGCGTTCTGAGAGCGCGTTCGCCGACACGCTCCGAGTCCGAGCCCGTGCCGGGGGCCCGCCCCCGTTCGCCGAGCTGAAGGCGCCGATACCCGCGGTGCCCGAGGCCTGATTCTCGTGCGAGTGGTCGATTACAGTGCTGGCGACGGCGGGGGAAGGCGCGCGAGGGGGAGTGTGCGGTGAGGGCCGGGACGCCCGTGTGGGGACGGGCCGAGCAGCAGGATTTTCGGAGCCGGGTGCGGGGGACGCTGCTCGGGGGTGCGTTGGGGGATGCGCTCGGGGCACCGGTGGCCGGGATGGCACTCGGTGAGGTGCGGCAGGTGTACGGGGCCGAGGGGCTCGTCGATCTCGTTCCCGCGTACGGGCGGCGTGGGGCCGTCACGGCCGGGACGCAGCTGACCTTGTTCACCGTCGACGGGCTCATACGCGCCCAGGTGCGCCGCGACACCGGGGCCTGGCATCCGCCGAGTGATGTGCACCGGGCGTATCTGCGGTGGGCCGCCACGCAGAGGGAGTGGGGGCCCGACGAGCGGCGCAAGGACGACGGGTGGCTGGCGCGCAAGGAGTGGCTGTACGCGCGGCGGGATCCGGACCGGGCGCTGCTCACGGGGTTCGGGGACGAGCGGCTCGGGACGATCGAGCAGCCGAAGAATCCGGGCGAGCGCGGGCCTGCGGCCGCGGCCCGGTCTGCGCCGTTCGGGCTGCTCGTGGGATGGGAGCCGCAGCTCGTCATGCAGTTGGCGGTGGAGTGTGCGGTGCAGTCGCACGGGCATCCCGGGGCGTATCTGAGTGCGGGCGCGTTCGCTGTGCTCGTGCATGCGCTCGCGTGTGGGGAGGCGCCGGACGCCGCGGTGCAGCGGGCGCTCGGGCTGCTCGCCGGGCGGCCCGGGCACGAGCCCGTGAGCGAGGCGCTCCAGCAGGCGGCCGGTGCGGTGCGGCAGGGGCCCGCGGGCGATGTGCGGGTGGACGCGCTGGCCGGGGCGCGTACGGCGGAGGCGGCGCTCGGTGCGGCCGTGTACTGCGCGCTGGCCTGCGAGGACATACGGCACGGGCTGCGCCTCGCCGTGAACCACGGCGGTGACTCGGCGGCCGTGGGCGCCCTGACCGGTGCGCTGCTCGGCGCGATGCACGGCGAGACGGCGCTGCCACCGGCGTGGGTGGCCGAGCTGGAGGGTCGGGCGACGCTCCTTGAACTCGCCGATGACTTCGCGATGGAGATGACGCAGGGCGCGGCCCTGCACGGGCCGGGGGTTTCGGCGCCGGGGTGGCTGGCGCGGTATCCGAGGGTCTGAGCCGACCGCCGGGAGCCGCCCGCTACCCGGGGTGGGTCTGAGCCGACCGCCGCGAGCTGCCCGCTACTCGGGGTGGGGCTGAGCCGACCGCCGCGAGCCGCCCGCTACCCGGGGTGGGGGCTGAGCCGACCGCACGCGAGCGCCCCCGCTCAGCGCATGATTTCCCCGGCGTTCACAAGGAGTTGCTGTCCCGTGATCGCCCGTGCCCGGTCCGAGGCCAGGAAGGTGCACGCGTCCGCCACGTCGCCGTCCGTCGCCAGGTCGGGGAGGGCCATCCGGGACGTGAGGCGCTCCTTGACCTCGTCCTCCGGCGCGCCTTCGGTGTCCGCCGTGAACCGGACCCACGCTTCCACCGGCGGCCCCCACATCCAGCCGGGCAGCACGGTGTTGACCCGGATCCGGTCGGGGCCGACCTCGCGGGCCAGCGAGTACATCGCCGAGGTCAGCGCGCCCTTGGAGGCCGCGTATGCCGCCTGCTTCACCTGCGAGGGCGCGGCGATCGCCGACTGGGTGCCGACGAAGACGACCGCGCCGCCGCGCTCCTTGAGCGCCGGGAGGCAGGCGCGCGTCATACGGAGCGTGCCGAGCAGGTTGGTGTCGATGACGCCCTTCCACGTCTCGAAGTCCGCGTCCTGCAGTCCGCCGAAGTAGCTGTCCCAGGCGGCCACATGGATCACACCGTCGAGCCGTCCGAAGCGCCGCACCGCGAGCGCGGCGAGGGACTCGCACTGCCGCTCGTCGGTGATGTCGGTGGCCTGGTACGCGGTGTGCTCGCCGTCCGGGTCGATCTCGGCGGCCGCCTTCGCGAGGTTCGCCTCGGTGCGCGCCCCGAGCACGGCGTTCCCGCCGTCGCGCACCACGGCGGCGGCCACCTGCTGGCCGAGCCCGGCGCCGACCCCGGAGACGAGCACGGTCCTGTCCTGCAGCAGCACGGCGACCTCCGGTGGGGTGCGGGGCTCTGGTGCATTTACTGACGGGGCGTCAGAGTAGGGGCGTTCGGCGGAGGACGGAAGAGGAAGGAAGGTGGGCGTCATGGGTGAGCAGACCCGCAGCGAGGTCTACGCGGAGCTGGCCTCGGTCGGCCCGTACGGGGTGCATCCCGGGCACGCGCTGATCACGATGGTGGAGCCGCACGCGGGCCACGAGTTCGCGTACAACCGCTGGTACGAGGACGACCACTACTACGCCGGTGCGATGGCGATGCCCTGGATGTACGCGGGGCGGCGCTGGGTGGCGACCCGCGATCTGCAGCTCCTTCGCTACCCGGAGAAGTCCGCGGTCGCCCAGCCCGTCACCGCCGGCTGCTACATCTCCACGTACTGGGTCACCGAGGGCCGCTACGACGACCACATGAAGTGGACCGTCGGCATCAACAAGCGGCTCAACCGCGACGGCCGCGTCTACCAGGACCGTACGCACGTCTTCACCTCGTTCCAGGACCACGAGGCGAGCGTCTACCGGGACGGAGCCGCGGGCCCGCGCGACTACCACGCGCTCGACCACCCGTACCAGGGCCTCGTCGTCGAGGTGATCGACGCCGAAGGGCCCGGGCAGCGGGCCGAGTTGCTGGAGTGGCTGCGCGCGAAGCACCTGCCGCGCAAGCTCGCGGGCTCGCCCGCCGCCATGGTGATCATCTTCCGCCCGACCCCGCTGCCCGGTGACAAGATGACGTACGTGAAGCAGGTCGAGGGCGTCGACACCCGCCTCACGCTGCTCTGGTTCCTCGGCGCGGACCCTCGCGAGCACTGGGCGGAGCACTTCGCGCGCCGTGACGAGGAGGTCGCCGAGTCGGGGCTGGGGCGGGTGGAGCTGGTGGCGCCGTTCATCCCGACGCTTCCGGGGACGGATACGTACGTGGATCAACTGCGCTGAGGCGGGGGAGTGCACATGGGCATGGCCGAGCCCCCTCGGCCAGGTCGGCGTAAACCGGTCGAGAGGGCTCTTCAGATGGTGCCTGTGGCGCCCGGGGCGCCTGTGAACTTGTCGTGCGTCATGTCCGGACTCAACCGAGGTGGTACGCCCCCCGGTTGACCTGGCCGACGAACGCGGTCCAGGTGTCGGGACCGAACGCGATGGCGGGCCCTTCGGGAACCTTGGAGTCACGTACCGCGACTTCGCGCAGGACGGGGGACCTGACTTCGATGCATGCGCCGTTTCCGGTGGAATACGAAGACTTGGTCCACGTATTCGTGGCGCCTTGCTGGATTGCCATGTTCGCTCCGCTTTGTGCTGGTGATGAGTGCTGGTGTCACCGTCCCAGGCCCCTCGGGCCGATGACGGTTGGTGTCGATCGGGTCAGGTGGTCATTGATCTGATCGACGTGATCGACGCTACTCGCCGGCATCGCAATATGGCTCGGCCGTTCACTCGACCGGATGGGATATTCAAGCTGGGTCTTCCCGTGCGACGAGGCGAGGGTGTACCTTGCCGTCGCCTTCCCGCCCTGGTCGGTTCCATGCGGTCCGCGGAGGTATTGCGCACCCATCATCCGGGAGCCGTCAGCGGGCGTATTCCTTGGCGATCCCCGTGATGAACTGCCGGGTTTGGTCCGCATTCAGCGCCTGTGCCCGAAGATGTTCGTACATCATCGTGTACTTGTGGACGTCGTTCGCTTTCTCCAGATAGAGATCGCTGGTGACGCCTTCGATGTAGACCACGCTGGAATCCGCGGCATCCGGGAATTCCAGAATCGCGTACTGCCCGTTCACGCCGGGGTGCGCTCCCATGTCGAAAGGGATCACCTGGACCGTCACATGGGGCAGTTTGGACAGGTCCACGAGATGTTCCAGCTGCTCGATCATCAGCTGCTTGTTGCCGACGACCCGCCGCAGGGCCGCCTCGTCGAGGACCGTCCACAGCCGCAGCGGGTTCTCCGGGGCCTGGATGCGCTCCTGGCGGCGCATCCGGACCTGGACGCGCTTGTCGATGTCGCTCTGCGGCGTCTCCGGGAGCGCGCCGGTGACCAGCGCCTCCGCGTAGCCGCGCGTCTGCAGCAGGCCGGGCACCACCTGCGGGTCGTACGCCCTGAGCGAGGCCGCGTCGGTCTCCAGCCCGATGTACACCGAGTACGGGATGTCGCCGAAGGCATGCCACCAGCCCTGCTGGCGGCTGTCCTTGGCCATCTGCATCAGCGAGTCGACGATCCGGACGTCCTCGACCTCGTAGACGCCGCACAGATCGCGGACATCGCGCTGACTGATCGACCTGCGGCCGTTCTCCAGGCGGGAGATCTTCGACTGCGAGACGAGCAGGCGCTCGGCGACCTCCTCGGCCGTCATGCCCTTGAGCTCGCGCAGACGGCGCAGCTCCTGGCCCAGGCGGCGGCGCCTGACTGTGGGATTGACGTTGGACGCCACGGGATGTGCCACCTCTCCGGCAAGCGGTCTGTTGCTGGTCAGCTGGTTCGCTAGTTAGCGAGATTGCCACCAACGGCACGTGCCGCGCTGGAAAACGTGTCATCTGCAGGGGGTCCGGGCCCGCGGCAACCAGGCCCCACGCGAACGCGCGGGGCGGCGCCCGGCGACTGCCGGCCAACCACCCCGCGCGAAGGCGGGAAACCCGGTCGCCAGGGCCTGTCGGCCCTAGTGCGCGACCACGCGGGCCATCGAGCCGCGGCGCGGCTGCGTGGGCACCCGGCCGCCGTCCGTCGTGCCCGCCCTGACCTGCGGCCGGCCGCCCGCGGGGGACCGGCGCGGTTGCGCCGCCACTCCGTTCTGCACGTCCATCACGGCATGCGCCACGAGGCCGCCCATCGGGTCGTGCCGGATCAGATCGCGGAGCCGGGAGCGCGATGAACGCCCCTCGTTCCCCGGATACAGGTGCTTGCCGAGACCGACCGCGTGGGCCAGCGCGGCGAGCGCCGCGGTCCGCGGGTCCGGTGGTACGCCGGTGCGGATCGCCGAGTCGAGTCGTGCCCTGATCTCGCGGCTGATCGCCGTCTCCGTCGCCTGGTAGCGAGTCGTCGGCAGCACCCCGCACATCTGGCCCTCCACGGCTTGCACCATGCCGCAGCGTTCGAGATGTGAGAGGTACGTCTGGCGCAGCCCCAGCCGGGGCCCGCCGATCCAGTGCACCGCACGGACCGGAGCGCCACGCCTTCGCAGCAGCTCCAGTGCGCAGTCCAGTGTCGGATCTCCTGTCGGCCGTGCTGTCACCACGGCGATACGATCCCCGTCTGGGGCTATCCGTCCGGCCAGCGCCAGCTCTACTAGCTGTGCACCTGCCAGACCTAGGTCGAGCGACTGCGGCTGCGCTGTGGTACCCGTGGCCGGGTCCAGAGCGAGCAGCAGAAGCTCCTCCGGAATGGTTCTGCGGCTCCTGCCCATCCATGCCTCCCCGCGTGGATGTCTGACAGGGTGACCCCTCTCACATTCATCTGTCGAGAGTGCGTGGGGGCTTTGTGCGGGAACCAGTAGGTATGTCGTTCTCGTCTAGCCAGGGGGCCAACCCCGCAGACGGGGACACTGGTACATGGTTCGGACACCGCCGTACGTGCGGCGGGATGCCCTCGTGGGCAGTCGAAGCGGTGATGGGTACGGGTCGTTCACGCTGAACGGGCCGTACGGGCGGTATGGATCGTTCAGGTCGTAGCTAGGAGGCATCGGTGGCGGGCGAGACCCCGGACAGGGCGCAGCGGCGGGACTCTTCGGGGTCGAACGGTCCGGCGGCGCCGGAACCTTCGACGGCGACGGGGGCCGGGGCGGCGCGCGCCGTGGATCCGCGCCTGGCCGTCTCCCGCGAGGCCCCGCCGGAGACGGCCCCGGAACCGACGGCCACGCCCGCCCAGGAGGACGAGCCGGGGATCGACCAGGCGACCGCGGTCTTCTCGACCGCCGGGTTGGTGCGGTCCGACGAGGAGGCCGCCGCGGGCGGTTCGTCCGGTGGTGGGGAGGGCTCGTCCGGTAGCGCGGGCGGTTCGTCCGGTGGTGGTGAGAACTCGTCCGGCGACGGCGAGGGCTCGTCCGGTGCCGATGACGGTGCGGATGATGCCCGGCTGCGGGCTGCTGTGGCGGCTTGGGTTGCCGGGGAGGAGGGGGAGGGGGCTGAAGTCGGGGCGGAGCCCGAGGTGACGGTCTCCGCGGCGGAGCCCGAGGCTGACGTTGAGCCCGAGCCCGAGCCCGAGCCCGGGCCGGAGTCTGAGCCCGTGACCGAGCCGGAGTCCGCGACCGAGCCGGAGCCCGGGACCGAGCCCGAGCCGGAGGCCGGTTCTTCGCCTGAACCCGGTACGGGGTCTGCGGCGGATGCCGGTGAAGACAAGGGTGGGGCGGCCGAGGGGGCCGAGTCCACGGGAGCGGCGTCGAAGGGCGCCGAGTCCGGGGATGCCGTCGAGGCTGAAGACGAGCCGGCCGTCGATCAGGCCACCGCCGTGTTCAAGGCCGTCCCGCCTTCCGTCGACCAGCCGACGTCGACCTTCCGGACCGTACGCCCGGACGCCTCGTCCGACACCTCCGACGCATCCGCACAGCCGTCGGGTGCGAAGTCCGATGCGCAGCCGGATGTGCAGTCGGATGTGAGGTCGGATGCGAAATCCGATGCGAAATCCGATGCGCGCCCGGACGCGAAGAAGGACGATCCGGCGGACGTAGGCGCAAAGCCATCCGCTGCAGACGCAAAGCGCGAGCCCGTGACTGCCAAGCCCGAGCCCACGCCCCGCGCCGAGCCCACGCCCCCCGCCGAGCGCACCAGCAAGTTCGTCCCGCTCAAGTCGCTCGACGAACCTGCCCGTAAGCCGGAACGTTCCGGGACCCAGCCCCGCACCAGCGGCTGGCCCCAGGTCGGAACCGGAGCCGGAACCGGAGCCGGAGCGGCAACCGGCGCCGCATCCACATCCGCGCCCACCCCCACCCCCGCAAACGCCGGCCCCGAGCGCACCGCCCAGCAGCCGCTGCCCCCCAAGGCCCCGCTCGACCTGCTCGCCGAGCTGACGAACCGGCCGCCGCCACCGGAGACCCCGCTGCGTACGGTCGGGCGGCGGGTCAAGATCTGGACACCCCTGGTGCTCCTTCTCGCGATCGTCTTTGCGGTAGCACAGTATCTGCGCCCGCTCCCGACCCCCACCCTGAGCCTCACCGCCCCGGAGACCGTGAGCTTCGAGGGCGACGAGCCGCAGATCCCGTGGCCCGACCAGGGGCAGGCCGCCCTCGACGTCGAGGGCATCGGCAGCTTCGGCACGTACGGCGAGCAGAAGCCGGTGCCGATCGCCTCGGTCGCGAAGGTCATGACGGCGTACGTGATCCTCAAGGAGCACCCGCTCAAGGGCAAGGACAAGGGCCCGATGATCACCGTCGACCAGGAGGCCGAGGACCACTACATCTCCGGCAGCAAGGAGCTGGAGTCCGTCGTCGACGTCAAGGCGGGTGAGAAGCTCAGCGAGTACGAGGCGATCCAGTCGATCATGCTGCCGTCCGCGAACAACGTGGCGAAGCTGCTCGCGCGCTGG
Source organism: Streptomyces lothianensis (assembly GCF_047779955.1). Classification (NCBI taxonomy): domain Bacteria; kingdom Bacillati; phylum Actinomycetota; class Actinomycetes; order Kitasatosporales; family Streptomycetaceae; genus Streptomyces; species Streptomyces lothianensis. The sequence continues at coordinate 125,838 of NZ_JBLMKT010000036.1, forward strand.
GACGCCGGGGACGAGAAGGCGTTCGTGCAGAAGATGAACGACACCGCCGCGGACCTCGGCATGAAGAACACCACGTACACGGACCCGAGCGGCCTGGACAAGACGACCGTCTCCACGGCCGAGGACCTGGTGAAGCTGGGCCGGGCCGCGATGGAGATCCCGGTGTTCAAGAAGATCGCCGGCCAGGGCTCGTACAAGCCGAGCAACGGCCGCGGCGACCCCAACCGGGGCGACGGCTCGCTCTGGTACAACTTCAACGGCCTCGTCCCGACCGTCTCGATCGGCATCAAGACCGGTACGTCCACGGCCGCCGGCGCCAACCTCCTCTTCGCCTCGACGCAGACCGTCGACGGCGAGGAGCAGATGGTGATCGGCGCGGCACTCGGGCAGTTCGCCAAGCACACGGGCTCGAACATCGACGAGGTGTACGCCAACAGCCGCAAGCTGATGGACGCCGCGGAAGAGGCCCTCACGTCGAAGACGATCGTGCAGAAGGGCGATGTCGTCGGCCAGGTGGACGACGGCCTCGGCGGCACGACGAACCTCGTCGCCACCGAGGACGTCAAGGCCGTCGGCTGGCCGGGCCTCACCGTCCGCCTCGACCTGCGCGCGACGGACGGCGAGGAGCTGCCGCACACGGCGGCGGCCGGAACGGAGCTCGGCATCCTCACCGTCGGCGACGGCAAGGCGGAAGCCGTGACCGTCCCGGTCGCCCTCGACTCCGCCCTGGCGGAGCCGACCCTCGGTACGAAGCTGACCCGCCTGCTCTGAGCTCGCCTGCCCTGAGCTCGCCTGCCCTGACCCGGCAGGGCTGCTGCATCAGCCCTGCCGGGTCAGCCCTGCCGGGTAAGGGCTGCCAGGTCAGGGGCCGACGGGGTACGCGATGTCGCAGGCCTCGTCGTCCGGGCCCAGGCCCTCCCAGTTCGCGAAGTACACCTCGCGGCACGGGCCGGTGATCGTCAGGCCCTGCTCCTCGACCCACCGCTCCACCGCCTCGTAGGCCGCCAGGATCTGCGGATACGCCACCTGCGCCTTGGTGACGCGGGTGTACGCGAGGCGGTGGGCCGGTTCGGTGCGGGCGGTGATCGCCGGTCCCTGCCGTCCGGCCCAGGCCCGCGCCGCCGCCGTGTCCGCGACCGGGACGCAGCTCTCCGCGGGTCCGTCGCTCTCCTGCGTGACCTCGGAGTGGTACGCGACGAACGGCGCCGCGACCACACCTCCGCACTCCTGGGCCGCCTTCTCCAGACGGCCGAGCGACTCCCCGATGAACGCGGGCAGTTCGGGCGCGAGCACGTGCCGGCTCTCGCCGAGCACGGTCCGCTCCGGTACCTCCACCGTGTGGATCTCGAACTTCTCGTACATCTCGTGCCTCCTGCCTGACAGCCGTCCACGGAGGAAGTGCACCAGCGTCCGCTGGGCGGCGAAGCGCTCCTCGACGTCCGCCCAGTACATCTCGACGGCCTCCGCGGCGCGGGCGTCGTCGAGCGTGAGGATCTCCTTGACCGTCGCGAGCGGCATGTCGAGCTGGCGGAGCAGCGCGACCAGGCGGGCCCGCTCGATCTGCGCGGTCCGGTAGAAGCGGTAGCCGCTGTCCGGGTCGACGCGGGCGGGCGAGAGCAGGCCGAGCCGGTCGTACAGCCTGAGCGCCTTCGCCGACAGGCGGGACCGGGACGCGAACGCCCCGATCGTCAGCCACTCCTCGTCACGCCCACCGTCACGCCCGCCAGCACGCCTACCCACACGCTTGCCGTCATGCTCATCGGCACGCGTACCGTCCTGCTCGTCGTCGTGGTCCGTCATGGGCACCATCCTCATGGGCACCAGCCTCCGTGCACCGGGAGGCCTTCCTCCCGGTGCACGCAACCTTGTGCTTTTCCCCAGGGACAAGGTCAAGCGCGCAGGCGTTGGCCTGAGGTCACCGCATGAGCGCCACCGGAACGCCGTCGGCGAGTTCGAGGCGGGTTCCCTCGAACCGTTCCCGCATCCGCCGGTCATGGGTGACCACGACCAGCGCGCCCTCGTAGGAGTCCAGTGCCTCCTCCAGTTCCTCCACGAGTGCGGGGGAGAGGTGGTTCGTCGGCTCGTCGAGCAGGAGCAGGTCGACCTCCTCCGTGACGAGCCGGGCCAGTTCGATACGGCGGCGCTGGCCGTACGAGAGCTCGCCGACCCGCAGTTTCAGATCGGCGGACCTGAACAGGCCCAGGGACAGGAACAGTTCGCGGTGCTCGTCGACCGTCCCCGGCCTGCCGTACGCGAACGCGCGCAGCACGGGCCAGGCGGCGGGCCACGGCGTCTGCGCCTGGCGCAGATGCCCGACCCGGCCGCGCACGCGTACGGTCCCGGTCCCGGTCCCGGTCCCGGTCCCGGTCCCGGGTTCGAGCTCCCCGGCGAGGAGCGCGAGCAGGGTGCTCTTGCCCGCCCCATTCGGACCGGTGACGAGCAGACGCTCGGACGGGCCGATCCGCAGCGAGGGCAGATCGAGCCGGCCGGGCAGGTGCACTCCGGTGAGCTCGGCCGCGAACGCGTCGCCGCCGCCGCTGCCGATCACGTGATCCCGCTGCATCCCGCTCTCCGGGGCCCGCCGGATCTCGCCGCCGAACCGCAGGGGGGCCGGCGGCAGCTGAGCCGGGTCCGCGGTGAGGCGCGCCACCCGCTCCTTCGCGTTGCGGATCCGCACCATCGCCCCGTGCCCACGCCCGCGCGCCCGGAACGAGCCGTGTCCGAAGACCGCGAGCGGCACCTTGCGCGGGATGGCGTCGAGGTGTGCCACGTTGGACTCGGCGAGTCTGCGGGCGCGGGCGAGATCGTCGCGCCACTGTTCGTACTCCTGGATACGGCGCCGGCGTTCGGCGGCCTTCGCCGTGACATAGCCGCGGTAGCCGTCGCCGTAGCGCGTCACCCCGGCCTCGTCGACCTCGAGGATCGTGCTGGTGAGGTTCTCCAGGAACACCCGGTCGTGGGTGACCGCGACGACCGTGCCGCGCCTGCGGCGCAGGTGGTCCTCCAGCCAGCCGATGGCCCGGTCGTCGAGGTCGTTGGTGGGTTCGTCGAGCAGCAGGAGCTCCGGTTCGGCGGCCAGGGTCGAGGCGAGCGCGAGCCGGGAGCGTTCGCCGCCGGACAGCGTGCCGAGGCGGCGGCCGCGGTCGAGTCCGGGCAGGCCCAGACCGTGCAGCGCGATGTCGACGCGGGCGTCCGCCTGGTAGCCGTCGCGGGCTTCGAAGCGGGCGAGGGTGTCCGCGTGCGACGTGAGTGCGGTGTCGAGATCGGGGCCGCGGAGCGTTTCCATGGCTTCCTCGGCGGACCTCAACTCCCGTTCCATCGCCCGGATATCGGCGAGCACGACATTGATCGCGTCACGCACCGTCGCCTCCGGTGGCAGCTCCAGGCTCTGTGCCAGATAGCCGGTGCCGCCGGGTGCGGTGACGGTCACCTCGCCCGTGGTGGGGGCGAGTTCACCGGCGAGCAGCTTGAGGAGGGTGGACTTGCCCGAGCCGTTGTCGCCGATGATGCCGACCTTCTCGCCGGGCTTGACGGTGAAGCTGAGGTCGTCGAGGACGGGCTCGGCGCCGGTCTCGTAGCGCTTGGTGACTTCGTGAACGGAGAGCTGGCCGGTTGGCGCACGCATAGGTGGGCCCCCTTCGGTCGGGACGGGCGGGATGACGGCACGGCGCGCCGGCCGCGGAGCGAGGCTCTACGCGGCGGCGTCGGCGGTGATCACAGGGAACCCATGCCTGCGAAGGTACGGCATCGCGAGCGGTTTGACAAGACGGATCGTCTCGTCTCGCTTCGCGCGTCAGCGGGACCTCGCGCCCGCGGGCCCTCTCGCCCTTGTGCCCCCGCGCCCGCCCGTCACCGCCCGCCCGTCACCGCCCGCCCGTCACCAGCTGATCCCCGCCGCCACCGGGAGATGGTCGCTGCCCGTGGCCGGAAGCAGCCAGGAGCTCTTCGGCTGCACGCCCTTCACCAGGATCTGGTCGATGCGGGCAACCGGGAAGGACTTCGGCCAGGAGAAGCCGAAGCCGGCGCCCGCCTGCTCCTGCGCCGAGGTGTAGTGGGAGGTGATGCCGTCGAACGCGCGGTCGTCCGTCGTGCCGTTGAAGTCGCCGAGCACGACCACGTGCTCGCTCTTCTCGGCGGCGAGCACCTCGGTGAGCGCGGCGGCGTTACGGTCACGGCTATCGGTCCGGAAACCGCCTCGCGGCATGAGGCGTACGGACCCCAGGTGCGTCACGTACACCGTGAGTGGACCCTGGTCCGTGGCCACCGTGGCGCGCAGCGCCCGGTTGCCGGGCAACTTCTCCTCGGCCGGCTTGGCGGCCCCCAGCGGACCGGCGTCCTGCGCGATGTCGACCGTCCTCGCGTCCGAGAGCGGCAGCTTGCTCCATACGCCGACCGTGCCGAGGACCGTGTGGTGCGGGTACGTCTCCGTCAGCTCCTTCTCGTACGTGGCGAGGGCCTGCGGGGTGATCTCCTGCAGCGCCAGTACGTCCGCGCCGGAAGCGGCCAGCGCGCGGGCCGTGCCGACCGGGTCGGGGTTCTCGGCGGCGACGTTGTGGCTGACCAGGGTGAGGTCGGCGCCGGACTGCTGCTTGTCGGCGAGCAGACCGCCGAAGAGGCTCAGCCACGCCACGACGGGAAGCAGCAGCGCGAGAAGCGCGGTGGCCGAGCGGCGCCACAGCGCACCGGCGAGGAGCACCGGGACGAGGACGCCGAGCCACGGCAGCAGGGACTCGACCAGGCTGCCGAGACCGCCGGCATCCGGGACCTGCGCGTGCAGCAGCAGGACCAGACCGAGCAGCAGCGCCAGCGCGGTGAGCACGGGGCCGCGCTTCCAGGCGACGGGGGCGGCGAAGGCTCGGACCGTCTGGCGGACGCGTCCGTTTCCGCTGCCGCTGGGCGCCCCGGTGCGCTCATCGGACTCGGCCGTCCGGCGCGTGTCCGGCTCCGCAGGCGGGGTGTCCTTTGTTGCTTCTGCTTCTGCTGCTTCTGTTGCTTCAGTCACTGATCGGGTCCCTGGACTCTGAACGGCTGCTCGGTGGCTGGGGGTGCGTGCGGGGGCGGCGGAGGCAGTCGTACGACGACACGGAGCCCGCCCTCGGGGCGTGCGCCGATCGTGAGCGATCCCTCGTGCGCCTCGGTGATCCGCTGCACGATGGCCAGCCCCAGGCCGACTCCCGCCTGATCGTCGTGGATGCGTTCCGTGCCGCGCCGGAAGGGCTCGGCGAAGCTCGCGACCTGCTCCGGCGAGAGCCGCGCGCCCGTGTTCTCGACGGTGAGACTCGCCTGACCGGGGCCGGCGGCCGCGGTCACCCACACCTGGCCGTTCTCGGGCAGGTTGTGCACGATCGCGTTGTGCACGAGGTTCGTCGTCACCTGAAGCAGCAGCGCGTGCGATCCGAAGGCCGGGGCGATCCCGCCCGCGACCGTCAGGCCGATCCCGCGCTTCTCGGCGAGCGGCAGCAGCGTCTCGGTGGCCTCCTCCGCGAGCAGCGACAGGTCGACCGGTTCGCGGGTGAAGGTGCCCTGGTCGGCGCGGCTCAGGACGAGCAGGGCCTCGGTGAGGTCGATGGCCCGGGTATTGATGGCGCGCAGCCGCGCGTACACCTCGGCGGGATCCTGCGACCGGTCGCTGAGCGCCACGTCGAGCACGGTCTGTGTGGTGGCGAGCGGGGTGCGCAGTTCGTGCGAGGCGTTCGCGGCGAACCTGCGCTGCTCGGCGACGTGCGCTTCGAGCCGCGCGAGCATCCCGTCGAAGGCGTCGGCGAGTTCGCGGAACTCGTCCCTGCGGCCCGGCAGCCGGATGCGGTGGGTGAGCGATCCGTGCGCGGCCAGCCGGGTGGCATCGGTGATACGGGTCAGGGGGGCGAGCATCCGGCCCGCGAGGATCCATCCCCCGACGAGGCCGAAGACCAGAAGGAAGACCAGTACCGTCGCGGCCAAGGGGGCGAAACCGCGTACGAAATCGGTGCCCGGGGTCTGTCTCCAGGACCCTTCCGCGTTGGTCTGCAGCCACCCCTGCTGCAGCATGAACCACCCGATGGCGGCGAGCAGCAGGGAGCCGGCGAGCAGTACGAACCCGGCGTAGCTGAGGGTGAGCTTGAGCCGGGCGCTCGGCCCGGGCCGCCTATCCATGCCGGCCGCCGTCCTCCGGGGCTTGGATGCGGCGGCCGTTCTCCGGGGCTTGGATGCGGCGGCCGTCCTCCTCCGGGGCCTCGATGCGGTAGCCGAGGCCGGGCACGGTGGCGATCACCCACGGCTCGCCGAGCCGTTTGCGCAGGGCGGACACGGTGATCCGTACGGCATTGGTGAACGGGTCGGCGTTCTCGTCCCAGGCCCGTTCCAGCAGCTCCTCGGCGCTGACCACACCGCCCTCCGCGGCCACCAGCACCTCAAGGACGGCGAACTGCTTCCGCGTCAGCGCGACGAACCGACCCTCGCGGAACACCTCACGCCGGAACGGATCCAGCCGCACCCCGGCGATCTCCCACACCGGCGGCCTGCTGTACGCCCGCCGCCGGTCCAGCGCCCGCAGCCGCAGCACGAGCTCCTGCAGCTCGAACGGTTTCGTCAGGTAGTCATCGGCCCCGAGCTCGAAACCGCTCGCCTTGTCGTCCAGACGGTCCGCGGCCGTCAGCATCAGGATCGGCATCCCGCTGCCGGAGGCGACGATGCTCCGGGCGACCTCGTCGCCGCTGGGGCCGGGGATGTCCCGGTCCAGTACGGCGATGTCGTACGCGTTGACGGCAAGCAGCTCAAGCGCCGTATCACCGTCGCCGGCGATGTCCGCGGCGATGGCCTCCAGGCGCAGTCCGTCGCGGATGGCCTCTGCCAGGAAGGGCTCGTCCTCGACGATCAGCACTCGCATGCTCCGAGGCTACGAGCCGGGACATATCGTCAGCATATTGAAAACGGGATACGCGGCGGCAACACGCTGCGGCCTTGGCTGCGGGTATGAACCTCACCAGTTTCACGACTCGCGGGGGCCGCGAGGCCTGCCGTGCCCGTACGCGTATGGCCGCTCTGGTGCTCGCCGGGGCGGCCCTCACCGCAGTCGGGGGGACCGGCTGCCAGTCGGCCGATCCCTCCTCCTCGGCCGATCCCTCCGCTTCGGCCGGGCAGCCTCCCGGGGCCGAAGACACGCCACCCGAGTCCTTGCCTTCGCCCTCGACCTCGCGCTCCTCCTCGCCGTCCTCCTCGCCCTCGCCGTCGGACGGCACCGCCCGGCCGCGCCCGGACCACCGACCCCTGGGACAGGCCGACGGAGCGGTCCCCTCCGGCACCCGCGTCTTCGACGACCTCCCCGCCGTCTCGAACCTGGAACCGGCCCTCCGCACGGCCCTGCGCCGCGCGGCGACGGACGCCGCGAAGGCGGGCGTCACCTTCACCGTCAACAGCGGCTGGCGCTCGGCGGCGTACCAGGAGGAACTCTTCAGGAAGGCGATAGCCGAACACGGCTCGAAGGAGGAGGCCGCACGCTGGGTGGCCACGCCCGCCACCTCCCAGCACGTCTCCGGCAAAGCCGTCGACCTGGGCACCTTCCGCGCCACGACCTGGCTCTCCGGCCACGGCGCCGCGTACGGCCTCTGCCAGATCTACCGCAACGAGCCCTGGCACTACGAACTCCGCCCGGCCGCGACGTCGCACGGCTGCCCGCCGATGTACGCGGACCCCACCGACGACCCGCGGATGGGGCAGTGACCGTCCGCGGCCCGGGACAATTGGCCCACAGATCTGGCACGCCAGTGGCCCTGCCGCGTACGTCATCGGCGGCTAGGTTCGAGGCTCTCGCCTTCCTTGCCGCTCGGTGGTCGCCCCCGCCGGGCGAAGACGAACAGGAGCCATCCATGGCCGACCCCTCGCCCCGCGGTGATACGGAAGCCCGTACGGCAACCGGCGCGGAAGCCCGTACGGCAACCGGCGCGGAAGCCCGTACGGCAACCGGCGCGGACGCCCGTACGGCTGCTGGTCCGGAAACCGGTGCGGCAAAGCGCCAGGCGCGCAACTCCGCCGCCTTCTGGGCTGTCGTCGGCCGGCACCGTGGCCACGAGGTGATCCACCGCCGCGGCTTCCTCGCGGTGCTCGGCGACGAGCGCGCCGGAGCACGCTTCCTGCTGCAGGAACCGGACCTCGCGGCGGAGGAGACGGCCGAGCTGACGGAGCTGGCCCGCCGCTCGGTCGGCCCGGTGGACGTCGAGGACCCGTTCACCTCGACCGACCTCACCCACCTGGGCATGCGGCACTGGCAGATGCCCGTCATGCTGCGCCCGCCGGGCCCGGTCCCCGAGCCGGCGCTCGAGGTGACGCCCGTACGCAGCGCACCGGACCTGCAGGCCGCCGAGCGCATGGTGATCGCCGGCTTCGGCCTCAAGCGCTTCGAGCCCTACCGGCCCGGCGAGAAGTTCCCGCCGACGCTCCTGGAGGAGCCGGGCGTGGCCCTGTTCCTCGCCCGCCTCGACGGCGAACCGGCCGGCGCCTGCGTGACCGTCACCGACAACGGGGCCGCCAGTCACTACTGGGTCGGCACACCCCCGGAGCACCGCTCCCACGGCATCGGCCGCGCCGTCATGCTCGCTTCCCTGGCCCCCGTGTCGGCCCTCCCGGTCACCCTCACCGCCTCCCGCCTCGGCCGCCCGCTGTACGAGTCGATCGGCTTCACGGCCGAGGCCATGGCGACGTGGTGGTCCTCGCAGTGACGCCCCGGAACCGCGGTCGCGATGACGGCTCCTGCCGCCCGTCGTCACCGTCCACCGGGGGCGGTGCGGGTGGCCATGTGCGCCTGGCGCACCCGTCCGTCGGGAGTGAACCGGCCGAAGAAGCAGACCTCGGTGGCGAGGGCCTTTGCCGGCCGTGGCCGAACGGATCACCGACGAGGCCGTCGCCGCGATGGACGCAGCAGCAGCCGAGGGTGGGGCCGCAGCCGAAGGTGGGGCCAGGGCTGGGGCCGACTCCACCGCCGGATCCACCGGGGACGCACTGCTTCGCATGCTCGACGCCGGGGCCGGCGTGACGGACCGCTACCCCGTACTGCTTCCCGTCGACTGGCCCGTCGCGGCGACGATCCCGCTCGGGCATACGGCGAGCACGGAACAGGGCGCCGGCCGACTGCCCACGACGGCCGCACCAGAGGCCCTGCGCACCAGTCTGCTCCGCCTGCTCGGCGCTGCCCCTGCGGATCTCCAGGGGGTGTCTCCACGCCCTAGTAGCCGGTCGACCCGTCGAGCAGCTCGCGCAGGATGTCCAGATGCCCGTTGTGGCGGGCCGTCTCCTCGACGAGGTGGTGGAGGATCCAGCGCAGGTCGACGTGGAGACCGTTGCGGATGGGCCGCTGGGCCTTCGTGTCCAGGCTGTGCCCGGCGGCCAGTTCGCGGTACCGGGCGCTCTGCTCCGCGTACTCGTCGAGCAGCTGCGTGAGCGGGAAGTCGACGGCGATCCGCATCTCGCGGTCGGGGTCCTCGTCGGTCCAGGGCCCCTGGTCCTCCTCGCCGAGGAAGATCACCTGGAACCAGTGGTACTCGACCCAGCGGAGGTGGTTGATCACCCCGCTCATGGTCATCAGCGGCGATCCCGGCAGCAGCGCCTTGCGCGCGTTCTCCTCGGAGACGCCCTCGCACTTGTGGCGCGCGGTGTCACGCGCGTAGTCGAGGAAGGTGGTCAGCTGCGTGCGCTCGTCCCAGGCGGACGGGGTATCGCCGATTCGTGTCATCGCGCGAGCGTCCCTGATCAGGGCGCCTGTTGTCGAGGCGTTTATTCCCCGCCCCACCCCCCTCGCCCCCACCCCTCTCGCCCCGTCCCCCTCATCCCGTCCCCCTCATCCCGTCCCCCTCATCCCGTCCCCCTCACCTCTTCACGCCGCCACTGCCCCGGCTTCCTGGAGCGCGCTCCGGTAGGCCCCCAGCCGTGCCGTCCGTCCGACGGTCAGGGCGCCGACGAGGCGGCCCGCCCGGTGGTAGCTGACCTCCAAGCGGCGGCCCGGCAGGTCGTGTTCGAGGATCCGTGCCTCGTCCGCGGCGGCGGGCAGGCCTACGGAGCGGATCCTGGCCCCGTACAGGTCGGACCAGAACGACGGCACCCCGGCGAAGACTTCGGGTGTCCGAGGGGCCAGCAGGTTCGCGGCGGCGGCCGCGGCCTGCTCGACCGCGTTGGTCCAGTGGCCCAGCGCCAGCCGCTCCCCGTCCGCCAGCCGTTGCGGTACGCGGGCGATATCGCCGGCCGCGACCACGTTCGGCACGACCGAGCCGTCCGCCCTGAGCACCCGCAGATACGGATCGCAGTGCACCCCGCCCTCCAGGGCCAGCCCGGAACCGGCCAGCCAGCCCGTCGCCGGGACCGCGCCGAGCGCGAGCACCGCGAGGCCGGAAGCGAGCGAGGATCCGTCGGAGAGCCGAACTCCGCCCAGCCGCCCGTCGGATGTGGTGTCGAAGCCGGTGACAGTGGTACCGGTGCGCAGGTCGATTCCGGCCTCCCGGTGCAGGGCGGCGATGTACGCGCCGACCCCGGCACCGATGGCCCGCCGCAGCGGCTGCGACTCGGCCTCGACGAGCGTGACGTCGAGCCCGCGGTGCCGGGCGGCCGCCGCGATCTCACCGCCGAGGAACCCGGCGCCGACGACCACCAGCCGCCGCCCCGGTTCCATGGCGGCCCGCAGGGCGAGCGCGTCGTCCCGGCCCCGGAGCGTGACCACGCCGGCGGGCGGGGCCGGGCGGCTCGCGGGCCAGCCGCGGGCGGCCGAGCCGGTGGCGATGACCAGCCCGTCGTACGGGAGTCCGGCGCCGTCCTCCAGGGTGACCGTACGGGTCTCCAGGTCCAGGCCGGTGGCGGGGCGGCCGAGCAGCCAGTCCGCCGACAGGCCTTCCGGCCGCGGCAGTTCGGTCGCCTCGGGGCGTACGTCCGAGGTCAGGACCTGCTTGGACAGCGGGGGCCGGTCGTACGGCAGGTGCGGCTCGTCGCCGACGATGCTCAGGGTGCCGGTGAACCCCCGGGCACGCAGGGCCTCCGCGGCCCGCAGCCCGGCCAGCGAGGCACCGACGACCACGACGGACCTCAGGGGCTCCGGGGCCGGGTCCGACTCCGACTCCGGCGGTCCCGCGGGTCCGCCGCCGTCGACGCAACTGACGGTGGTATCACGCGTCCTGCTCATGGCCGGTCCGGGGAGACGGTGATGGCCCGCACGGGGCACACGGCGGCGGCCTTCTCGACCTTGTCGCGCAGCGCGTCGGGCGCTTCGCCCTCGTGGACCAGGTAATCGTCGTCGTCGAAGGAGAAGACCTCGGGCGCCGCGAAGACGCACTGGCCGTGGCTTTCGCACAGGTTCATGTCCACGCTGATCTGCATGACGGGCTCCGTTGCGGTCGAGGGGGAACGGGTGTTGTGTGACTGTGCCGGTCAGCGGCGCAGCTGACTTGGCCGCACCGGTCAGCGGGGCAGCCGACTTGGCCGCGCCGGTCAGCGGGGCAGCCGACTTGGCCGCGCCGGTCAGCCGGCCGGCGGGTTGAAGCGGGAGTAGCCGGGGTCGCTCCAGCGCAACGGCGACGCCGCGGAGACCTCCCGTACGACCTCCACGGAGAACTCGACCAGCCGTTGCGCCCCCGGCACCCGAGCCACCTCCTCGGCGTCCCACACGGTCCGAGCCTTGCCGGACAGATGCAGCACCGCGCCGGTCTCCCAGTCCGGGAACAGCAGGCCCGCGGCCGGGTTGAGCAGCAGATTGCCGAGCGTCAGGAACATGGCGTTCCCGACGTAGTCCGGCCAGCGCAGCAGGGTCGGGGAGAGGACCTGTACGAAGCCGGGGTTGCCGCCGCGGTGGGAGGCGTCGGCATCGCCGCGGTCGGAGGCGGTGGCGACGAAGAACGTGTCCGCCGTGCTCACCTGCAGCTGCTGGGCGGTGCTGAGCGCGTCCGCCGACACGACCGTACGGCCCGAGGGGCCGCCGTCGTCCTGCGCGGGGCCGACCCGGCGGTAGTCGCGTTTCTGGAGGTACTTGGGGCAGTTGGAGATGACCTGGTCGAGGTCCACACGCAGCGCGCCGCCCGCGCGACGGGCGCGGCCGTTCATACGCATACGGCGCCGGGTGGCCGGCTCGATGGCGATCATCCCCAGCCGAGCGGGGGCGTCCGGGCCCGCCGCGTCCAGGACGGCGGCGAGCGGATCCTGCGGGACGGGGAGCGCGTCCACGACGAGGGTGCGCGGATCGGGCACGCTCAGGAAGCCGGGCTCCCCGGTCAGCTGGGTGGCCCAGACCCGCCCCTCGGCGTCGGCGCCACCCAGCACGATCAACGGCTGCTCGGCCAGGAAGTCCCGCGCGACGGGCGGAATGCTCTCCCCGATCCCGCCGAGCGAGAACCGCGCCTGCTCGGCAAGCCCGGCCCGCGCCTGCACCGCCACCTCACCGCTGTGATACGTGCCCACGGCTGGTCTTCCTTTCCGAACATGGGGATGAGCTGAGGGAGTTATGCGCCGGGGCCGTGGGGGCCTGGAGGGCTGGAGCCGGGGTTGGGGTCGGGCAGCGCCCCGCCGTCCGAGCCGCACCCGCACTTCGGCCCCAGCCCCAGCCCCCGGCGGTGGGGGCACCCGGAGGGGAGGGCCTAGAAGAACCCGCAGGTGGGCGCCCCGGCGGTGGGCGCCTCCGTCCCCTCCGCACCGGACGGCGCGTAGACCTCCAGCCGCGTCCCGTCGGGGTCCGAGAAGAAGATGCCGCCGGAGGCCGCACCCTCGCCGTGCGGTACGACACCGTCGTACGCGAACTCCGCCCCGAGCCCGCGCAGCACCTGCTCCGTGGCCCTGACCTCCTCGACGGTGTCCACCTGGAAGGACAGGTGGTGCAGCCCCGGCCGGTCCACGGCGAACGTGCCAGAGCTCTGCTGCCAGAGGGTCACCAGGAGCTTGCCCTCGCGGCCGAGGAAGGCGAAGCGGCGGCCGTCCTCCTTGCCCTCACCGATCACCTCGAAGTCGAAGACCTCCCGGTAGAAGGCCAGTGAGCGGTCCATGTCGGTGACGTTCAGGCCGACGTGTCCGGTCTGCAGGTTCTTCGCCTTGCTCATCGTTCAACACATGCCTTCGGTCGGGGCTGCGAGTCCGCCTCGCAACCGGTGAAACTCACTTTAAGGGTTAGGTTCCCCGATGTGCAACCACTGATCAAGCAATAACCGGTTACCGTGGAGCCGGAGGGCCGCACCGCCCACCGCGCAGCCCAGGAAGGACCCGAACCGTGCCGCCACCCCCCGAGACCGATCCCAGGCCGCTGACCGGCGAGCCCCTCGCCATCGACCTCCTGAACACCCGCTGGATCGACGGCACGGGCCGCCACGACCTCCTGGACACGGTGGAAGGCCTGGCCGTCTGGCTCGCGGGGGAGGCGGTACGCGAATCCCTGGGCGACCGCCCCGTACCCGTCGACCGGCACACGCTGGACCAGGTACTCCAGGCCCGCGCGGCCCTCGACGAGGCCGTCGCCAGCCCGGGCGAGCCGTCCGCGGCAGCGATCGAGGCCGTCAATGCCGTCCTCGCACACGGCTGCGTACGCCACGTCCTCGCCGCGGACGGCCCCGCCACCGTCATCGAGGCGGACACCCCCGGCCGACTGCCCGGCTGGGCGGCGGCCGCGGACTACCTCCGCCTCCTCGCCGACCGCCCGGACCGCATCCGCGCCTGCGGAAACCCGGACTGCATCCTGCACTTCTACGACGTCTCCAAGAACGGCACCCGCCGCTGGTGCTCCATGGCCGGCTGCGGCAACAGGGCGAAGGCGCAACGGCACTATGCGCGCCACAGGAACTGAGGGGCGGCGCAAGGGGTCGTGAGGGGTCGTGAGGCAACGCCGCAGGTGGTGACAGCCCTGGGGCAGCCAGGAAGCAGCCAGGAAGCAGACAGGCCCCGGAAACCGCATGACCTGCGGTTTCCGGGGCCCTCATCCTGGTGGGCAATCAGCGGCGAGTGATCTCCACCGTCGCCTCCGCCGAGGCCGCCGTGTGCCAGCGGTCGCCGCCGTACGACACGACGTAGCGGACTTCGCCGGGCTTGGCCGGGGCGTCGGTCGCCGTGAAGGTGCCGTCGGCCGCCACCGGTACGGAGCCCAGGGAGACGCCCTCGGGGTCTGCGGCGTCGTGCCGGGTGACCGTGACCGTGGTTCCGGGCGCGATGCCCGGGGTCAGCGTGCCGGTGAGGGTGAGCGTCGCACGCTTCCTGCTGGTCGCCGGAGCGTCGAGGGCGACAGCCGTCTGCACGGGCGTGGCGACCGACAGGGAATGGAACCGGAGCCCCAGGACCCCGCTCTCCCTCGTCACACTGAAGAGCCGGCTCCCGTCCGGCGCCCAGGCCAGGCCCCGGACCGCCGCCGACTGCGTGGCGTCGCCCACCTCGTCCGAGGTCAGCGGGGCCGGGGCGCCCGGGGCGTAGACGGACACGTCCGGTACGTCGGCGCTCGTGTTCTGCGTGGCCCCCGCCACCGTGCCGTCGGGTCCGGCGGCGACGGCCACGGGCGAGGCCGGGTCCGGAGCGGCGTGCGTCGCCATGTCCGACAGGTCGTCGAGGTTGAAGGCCCGGTACCCCGGCGAGATGACGGCGGCGGTCAGGATCGAACGGCCGTCCGCTGTCACGGCGATGTCCCGCAGGCCGTTCATCTCGGTCCCGGACAGCACCCGACGGTTGGCCATCACGGGCGAGCCGCTGCTCACGTCGTACACCGTGAGGGTGTTGCGGTTGGGGCTGCCGGTGCCGACCACCAGCACGTTCGGGTCGGCGGGGGAGGAGACGAGCTCCGCCCCGAAGTCCAGCGAACTGTCCAGCCCCAGCGCGATGGCCGGTTCGGCGGCGCCGATGTCGATCGATCCGAGGTCACCGCTGACGCCGTAGCCGAACCACAGCTTCCCGCCCGCGACCGCAACGCTCCACGGTGCGATGCCGTCCCCCACGTGGTACCGCGCGGTCTCCGCCAGCGTCGCGGTGTCGTAGGCCACGATCGTGTCGATGTCCCGCGCGGCCACGTACAAGGTCTGCTCGTCGGGCGAGAGCGCCAGGCCGCCGGCCCCCGGGAGGCCGCTCAGCCACGTGCTGTTTCCGTCGTAGTCCGACACCACGACCCGTCCGTCGACGCCGGCCGGCATGCTGAGGAAGATCTTGCGATGACTCCCGTCGACCTCCATGTCGGCGAGCTGGTACATCGGCAACGACACACCGGTCGCCGCGTAGGCCGGGGTCGTTCCCGGTATGACCAGCAATGCGGAACCGAGCGCCGTGGCGAACACGGCACTCAGCATGCGTCTCGATCCACGCATGGTGGAAACCCCCTCTGTGTCCTGTGAGTTCACACCGGCAGCCCCCCTCGACCGACCGGCGGAGACGACGTCCGACGCCGTCGTCGATCATTCTGCGCCGAGACATGTGGATCATGTGCCCTTCTTGCCAAGAAAAGGCACCAGTCTGCGCAGGCGCCCCGCCCCACCAGCGCGGACGGGAGATGGTGCTGGGCGCGCTCAACCCGGCGTCGCTTCGACGGTGCGGCGGAGCGACCCCTGCTTCGGGCTGCTAGGGCAGGTCGTGGCGGACCAACGCCTGAGCGAACGGTTCTCCGGTGGCCCGGGCGTAGGCCATCCGTTCACGCACCTCACTGAGGGTGCGTGGGCGGTAGCCGGGGCCTCCGCAGCAGCTCTTGTGGAAGCGCACACCGGCGTGCAGCAGCACGGAGAGGGTGCGCCAGGCGGCGGTGTCCCGCCTCTTGGGTGCCGCGAAGGCGGAGCCGACATGGATCAGTGGTCCGGCGCAGCGTGGACAGACCCGGGCGTGGTCGTGGTACCCGGGGTAGGGCTGCTTGTACGAGGCCCGGCAGGGCAGGCAGACGTACGAGGTCTTTCCATGGGCCATGCGGGAAGGGTAGGGCCACCACAAGGTCGGGCTCGACAGATTTCCGGCCTGCTGCGCAGGCCCCCTCCAGTAAGGGCGAGGCGGCGACAGCCGACCGTACTCCGCCCGCAGCCGCGCGTGTGCCATAGGCGTGCCGCGAGGACGAAGGCCCTTCCCTCGGTCGGGTGGAAGGGCCTCTGACCTGCCTTGTTCTCTGTGCCCCCGGCAGGATTCGAACCTGCGACACCCGCTTTGGGAGTGGGAACGAATCTCTGACGGGTGGTGCTTGGCTGTGCCGCGTGGTGCTCTTCTGCCTGGTCAGCGCCGCGCGGCATGACCGGCCATCCGGCTCAAGACGGCTCCTGCTACCCCGTCCGCTCACGCGCCGCCCACGCATTCGGCGGCCGGGGGACGCCCAGCGGCGGACATGCTGTGGCGCCGAAGGCTGACTTCTCCCGTGGGTGTACCGGGGTGAGTAGCCATCCTCTCAAGGCAGCCTCTGTCACTAACGTAAATGTTACTAACTGTGATGTTAGTATCCGTGAGGGGCCTAGGTATCACCTTGGAAGGCGAAGACATGGCAGATTTCGTGGGCAGGCGGCACGAGCTCGAGACGCTGGATCGCGCGCTGGGCAAGGTGACGGCCGGGGTCGGTGGGGAGCGGCCCGGGCGGTGCGTGATGCTTCGAGGACGCCGCCGGGTGGGTAAGTCGCGGTTGGTGGAGCGGTTCGCCGAGAGGTCCGGTGCGCCGTTTCTCTTCTACGCCGCCACAGGGGCGTCGCCGGGGGCGGACCTGGAGCGGCTCAGCCTGGATGCGCAGTCATCCAGCCTTCCGCTGGCGAATCTGCTGTCCGCGGCCCGCCCGGCGAGTTGGGATGCCGCCTTCGATGTACTGGCGGCGGCGCTGCCGCACGACCGGGCGAGCGTGGTGGTCATGGACGAGGTGCCCTATTTGATGGATGCGGAGGGCGCCTTCGAAGGCATGCTTCAGCGGGCCTGGGACCGAGTGCTGGAGACGAAGCCGGTTCTGCTGGTTCTCATCGGCTCCGACCTGTCGATGATGGAGGCGCTGAACAGCTATGGACGCCCCTTCCACCAGCGCGGACGGGAGATGGTGCTGGGTCCGCTCAACCCGGCGGAGGTGGGCGAGATGCTCGGCCTCGATCCTGCCTCGGCCTTCGACGCGGCCTTGATCACGGGTGGACTGCCTCTGATCTGTGCAGAGTGGACGCACGGCGCCGGGATGTGGGAGTTCCTGCACGCGGCACTCAGTGATCCGGTCTCGGCCTTGCTGGTCTCGGCGGAGCGCTCGCTCGCTGCAGAGTTCCCCCAGCAGGTGCAAGCCCGCACTGTCCTCTCGGCGATCGGCAGCGGTGAACGAACGTTCTCCAATATCGCCCGCGCCGCCGGCGGGATCGGGGCGACCCCGCTCCAGCGGTCGCTGGGAATCCTCGCGGACAAGCGGGTGATCGCGGCGGAGCTTCCCGTGTCCACGCGGCCTTCGAAGGATCGTCGCTACCGGGTCGCGGATCCCTACCTCCGCTTCTGGCTGAAGCTCCTGGGTCCGGCGATGGAGGAGATCGAGCGGGGACGGGGTGACCTGACGCTGCGGCGCATCCGCGAAAACTGGACCAGCTGGCGTGGCAGGGCCGTTGAGCCTTTGGTGCGTGAGGCGCTGGCACGGCTGCTGCCCGACGCGAACCTCCCCGCCGCCCCCGCCATCGGCGGTTACTGGACCCGTACCAACGATGTGGAGATCGACGTCGTGGGAGCGGACCGCGCGCCAATCGCCAAGGAGTTGTTGTTCGTCGGCTCGGTGAAGTGGCTGGAGAACTCCCCATTCGACCGGCACGATCTCGCGGCGCTGCACCGACACCGCGCTGCGCTCACGCCTGCTCCCGTGCCTGTGATCGCTGTCTCGCGCAGCGGGACCGACTGCGCGGGGCTCGACGCTGCGTACGGCCCGGCGGAACTCCTCGCGGCGTGGTCCTCCTGAGCGCGCCGGGATGCATGTTGGTGTCGGGGCGTACGGCCTGTCGGCCGAACTCGGGTCGGCCGAGCCTCTCGCCCCGATACGCGATCTTGCCTTGGTAAGTCCGCCTGGACGCGACAGGGGACTGGACGCAACAGAGAAGCAGAGGTGCACCAGGGTGTCGGTCGCTTGCCTGGGCCGAGCCGCCCAGACCAGGTCCACCGCGACCTCGGCACCGTGCCGACAACCTCGACGAGGGCGTCCTTCCGCTCACGCAAACGGCCCCGGACGGGGAGTCCGAGGCCGAATGGAATACCTCCCTGGGGAGAAACCCCAGGTCAGAGCGTGATGCGTGGTGCCCCCGGCAGGATTCGAACCTGCGACACCCGCTTTAGGAGTTTCCTCTGAGTGGGGCTGTGACCTGCGGAAACGTGGCCCACAGGGTGCCTGGCCTGGGAAGATAGCCCTCCGTAGTTCCCGCGTGTTCACAGGGTTTCCCGACCTCATGTGTGCTGAATGCGTTCTGGCGGGGGCTGTTCGAGAGGCAGCCACCGGCGCCCCTCGGCAAGTGTGAGGCGTCCTGCCACTCGTGCAGCGAATGAACGCGGCGGGGTGCTGACCTGGGGTTTCGCGGGAATATTTGCGTTGACCTGGGAGAACTCCTCTCGGTAGTTCTCACGGGTCAACGCCGTTTCCCGGGCTCGTGTGCCCTGGATGTGCCCTCGCGGCCACTCACCGGAGAGCGCCTTGCTCGGCTGACGGACGGGTAGTGGGCGGCTTCTTGGACACGGCTTTGCAGAACGCCTTCGGACTGCCGGCATGGTCCCCGCAGTCACCAGGGGCTTCGATGCGGGCAAGAAGGCGATGGGACGCAAGCGGTTCATCGTTACCGCCACACGACCCCTCCCACGTGCCAGCCGTGAGACTTCAAGCAGGGGCTGATCAGTCAAGCCGTCCGATTGCGCAGCCGTCCGGGCGGGAAGCCGAACGGCTCACCCGGGATCCACGGACGCACCGGACCGAGGCGGGACTTTCCTGAAATTCGTGGCTCCGCGGCTGCCGAAACAGTGCCGCAGACGGTCCTCGGAGGGCCGCGGCGGACCCTGCCGTGCCGGCGCGCACTCCTCCCGGCCGACCGCTCCTGATCGCCCTTCAGGGGGCTGTCCATGGCCTCGCCGGATCGGCTCTGACCTGGTGTCTTCTTGGGAATCTCCTAAGTTGGGAGAGTTCTGTCGGACACCCTCGGAGGGGGCATCATGAGCGGGGAATCCCACACGTACGACGCCAGCATGATCGTGGTGCTGGAGGGCCTTGAGGCCGTTCGGAGGCGGCCCGGGATGTACATCGGATCGGTCGGTCAACGCGGCCTTCACCACCTGGTGCTCGAGGCCGCCGAGCCGGCGCTGAACGAGATCCTCGGCGGCACTGCCAGCCGTGTCGAGATCACTCTCACCGCCGACGGCGGCGTCCGTGTCGCCGACGACGGCACAGGTCTCGCGGTCGGGCACGCCGGTCACGAAGACGGCCTTCCGCTGGAGACCCGGCTGACCGAGCTCTTGGGCGGGGCACCACCCGCTGATCGGCGCTCGCTGTTCGGCGGCTCCTTCGGCATGGGGCTGGCCGTCGTCAACGCCTTGTCGAGCCGCCTGACGGCAGAGGTATGGCGCGACGGCGCCCGCTGGGTGCTGGCGTACGAGCAAGGCGTGCCCGTCGGGCTGCCCGTCCGCATGGGGCCGGCTGATGCCAGTGGGACCACGATCACCTTCTGGCCCGACGCCGAGATCTTCGAGACGCTGGAATTCCCGTTCGACACACTGGCCGAGCGCCTGAGGGAACTGTCCTTCCTGAACCGCGAGCTGGCCATCGCCTTGACCGATGACCGCGACCCCACGTCGCCCCGGGCCGTTCGTTTCCGCTTCCCCGGCGGCTCGCGGGACCACATCGCGGAACATGGTGCCCCGCTCCACCCGGACGTGATCGGCTTCGAGCGCGAGTACGCCGAGATGGAGGGAACCGTGGAGGTGGCCCTCCGCTGGAGCGACGGCCGCGACGAACGGATCACAAGCTACGCCAACAGCCTGCCGACCACCGGCGGTGGCACACACGAACTCGGCTTCCGGGACGGCCTGGAGGCCGCGCTCACCGCCTATGCCAGAGAGCAACAGCTGCTCAGCCCGTCCGATTCCGACTTCGCCCCCGTCCAGCTCGGCGCGGGCCTGACGGCTGTCGTGTCGGTGAAGCTCGACCGGCCCGAGTTTGAGGGGGCTCCCCGACGCCGTCTGGGCAACAGACCGGTCCGCGCCTGCGTCACCGAGGCTGTCCGAGAGCACCTGACCGCCTGGCTCCGCG
The DNA here is from genome assembly GCF_047779955.1 of Streptomyces lothianensis. Classification (NCBI taxonomy): domain Bacteria; kingdom Bacillati; phylum Actinomycetota; class Actinomycetes; order Kitasatosporales; family Streptomycetaceae; genus Streptomyces; species Streptomyces lothianensis. Next base: position 145,993 of record NZ_JBLMKT010000036.1, read on the forward strand.
CCAACCCGGCGCAGGCGACTGCCGTCATCGCCCGGATCTCGACGGCCGCCCGCCACCTCTGACAGCAGCACGCCGAAGACACCGAAGCCCAGGTCCGGGTGGTCCCCCGGCCCGGGCTTCGGTGGCGCAGATGGCCGCAACAACCTCACCAGCCACAGGGAACGTCAGATCTCACACCAGTCTCAGAGATGACTCAGAGTGTTGCCCACTTCGTGGATATTGGGCCGGTCTTCAGGGTTGTGGTTGAGCATCGCGTCGATCAGCTTGCCGAGTTCGCCGGGTGCCTTGACCCGTCGGCGTCTGCCGTTGGCCACGGCTTCGCGCTGAAGGGGACGAGGGGCATCGTCGGGGTAGTCGATGGCTCGCCAGCCGGTGGCGGAGATCAGGAGGGAGGCGCCGAGGGCGTAGATGTCGGCTTCCGGTGTCGGTTCGGCTTCGCCGGTGGTGAGGACGCTGCGGGCGATCTCGGGTGCTTCGTAGTGGACGAGGCAGCCGCGGAAAGGGAAGTCGAAGGCGTCGGGCACAGGGCCGCCTCGGGCCAGGGCGAGGTCGATGAGGTGGGTTTGTTCCGGGCCGATGATGAAGTGGGCGGGTTGGACGTCGCCGTGGGCCCAGCCTTTGGCGTGGAGTTCGGCCAGAGCCTTGACGCAGTCCAGCGCCACGCTGGTGTGCGGTTCCGTCGGCGGGTCTTGGCTGCGGCAGGGTTCCCACAGGTGGTAGAGGTCCGGGCCCTCGCGCCAGGGCTGGATGTTCCATGTGCCGTGCTCCCACTCGCCGTAGGCGAGGTCGGTCAGGCCGAGGCGGAGCAGTACGGCTGCTTCGCGTGCGGGTGCGAGGGCGGTCCAGGGCTGGGCGGGCCAGCCGGGTGTGGCTTCGATCGGATAGCCGAGTTTCACTGCGTAGTGCCCGCGGGGGCTGTGCACTTCCCAGACTGCGGAGCCCCGGCGGTTGAGGACCGGGCGCCGGGTGGTCGGGGTGAGGGCGTCGAGCACGACGGTCGGGAGTTCAGGCGGCGGCGGCTCGGGCATTGTCTGCTCTCCTTCGGGGCGAGCGCGGCCGGCCACGAGCCGTGGCCGGCCGCGCTGCTGCTGTCGTGTGCTACGCCTGACCGTAGGGGCGACCGCAGTCCGAGTCGCACTGCGCGAGGTTCGCGCCGTCAACGGTCCACAGGTCGTCGAAGACCATGAAACCGGCCGCCTTCATGGCGCGGGCGGAGGCGCTGACCATCTCCGGCTCGCGGGGGCCGCCGCCGGGCTTCGGGTTGTGGTGCAGGAAGCGGCCCGCGTGACGTTCGCACAGCGCCGCGTATTCCTTGGTGTGCAGGATCAGCGCGTGCAGGCCGAAGTCCACGTCGTCCGACGGAACCATGGGCACGGTGGCTGTCGCCGCGGTGACCACGAAGGCCACCGCCTGGTCCGCGATCCGCTCGGCGCGCTCGGGCGTCTGCCCGTTGTGCTGGACCATGAACTGGGTGAGGCTCCGGAACAGTTCGTCGCCGGCTGCCGCGCGTCCGCTCTTCTGGTCGTTGGCCGTTGCTGTCATGCGTTTTCTCCTTGTGTGAGGCGGTGTGTTGTGGGGTGCGGGGTTGGGTGGCACGTCCCGGACGGGGCAGGGGAGCCGGGAATTGGCACCCGCCCGGGGCGGCCCGTCTACTGGCCCATGGCGAGAGCCATGCCGATCACCAGGCCACAGGAGACGCTGACCACGACGATGAGCAGGACGCCCGCGTAGCGGCCGATCGTGCGCATCACAGTGGGCCCCGGCTGTGGCCGTGCCTGATGGCCAGGCGTGCGCTCAGTTCTTCTCGCGCACTCGGCACCACCACGCTGTCCGGCTTGGCGTCCCACTCCGTGCCGCCGCCGACGGGCCGTATCTGCACACGGCCGCCGATCTCGCCCATGACGACGCCGATGCGGTCGCTGGTGAGGTCCTTGGCCAGTTCGCCGATGCCGGGTCTGGTCTGCTGGTTGCTCGCCATGAAAAGGAGCATCGCGATGCGGTACGTACCACCGAAAGGCCAGGCTGATTACCCAACTTGGGTAACATCGCGGTACGTGGAGCATCAGCGACGTTGCGTAGCCCTCGCCGTAGGAGAGCTTGCCCATGCCCGATCGGGAACGGCCACCGGAACTGCCCGCCAGGCTGCTCGTCGATCCCGAGATGATCCACGCGTGCCGGGTACGAGACTTCGCCAGGATCTTCCGGCTGGTGAAGACCAGGGCGGGCATCTACCCGTCGATGATCGCCAGACGCTGTGACCTGACCCCCAGCCGGGTCGGCGAAGTGATGGCGGGCCGTCGGCAGCTGCAGCACATGGACGTCATCGAGCGCATCTCGGACGGCTTACGCATCCCCGGCGACTTGCTCGGGCTCGCACGCCGTCCCTGGGAGACGCCGCAGGCGCTCGCCGTCACCGAGCGCGAGGCACCCCCGGCGACGACGGCAACCTCACCCGTGCGGCCGACGGCCCCGGCCCTCCCCGGACCCGATGTGGACAGCATTCTGGCCCTGGCCAGCCGCACCAGTCTCAACACCGCCACGCTGGAAGCCTTCCGCTCCTCGATCGAGGACTACTGGCGACGTGACGACCAGCACGGTGGCGAAGCGCTGCGGCCGGCCATCGTCGGCCAGCTCCGGCACGTCGTCGGGCTCCTGGAGGAGAACCGGCCGCCCTCCATTCGGCACGGCCTGTACGGCATCGCGGCCGAGTTGGCGCGGCTGGCGGGCTGGACCTACTTCGATGCCCGCCAGTACCACCAGGCCCGCGCGTACTTCACCGAGGCACTGCAGCTCGCCAAGGAAATCGACGACCGGCAGTTCATGGCGAACGTCCTGGCCTGCATGAGCCTGCAGGCCACCTATCAGGACAAGCCCGCGGACTCGCTGGCGCTCGTCACCGCCGCACAGGACCAGGCGAGATCAACTCCCAGCGCCACGCCACGGGTCCTGTCGATGCTGTCCATGCGCGAAGCCTTCGCCCACGCCACCCTCGGCAACCGCGACGGCACCCACCAGGCCATCAGGGACGCGCACCACCACTTCGAACAGGCCCGGACCAGCGACCCGGACCCGTCCTGGGTGGCCTATTTCGACGAACCCAAACTCATCGTGGACACCGGCATCGCCCATGGCCGGCTCGGCGAGGCGGCAACCGCGGAACCGCTGATCGCGGATGCTCTGCGGCGAGAGGACCGCTCCAATCAGCGCGGCCGCGCTTTCCACTCGTTCTGGCTGGCCCGGACCCAGCTCGACCAGGGAAAGATCGACCAGGCATGCCAGACCGCCACCCAGGCACTCGGGCACGCCTCCACCGTTGCCTCCGAGCGGGTGTCCGGGCACCTCAGAGAGTTCTACGACCAGCTGGCACCGCACCGGCACGAGCCCGTGGCACTGGCCTTCGAAGCGCGGCTGCGTGAACTCCTGCCCCGCGTCAGCGGATCGCCTCGTCCATGAGCAGATACAACAGCCCCACCAGAGAGCCACTGCTCACGATCTCCCGACGGTCGATCATGCCCCGGACCTCCGAGAGGGGAATCCACTCGATGCGGTCCGACTCGTTCTTCTCCGTCGGAGGCCCGGCATAGGTGGCGCCGTCGATACGGAACACATGGTGCTGCGAGTCGGTGATCCCGTTGGCCGGCTCGGCGTAGATCAGGGGCTTGATCGGGCCGGGACGCCAGCCCGTCTCCTCAAGCACCTCGCGTGCCACCGCCTTCTCCGGGGTCTCGCCCTCCTCTTCCTCGACGAGCCCCATCGGCAACTCCCAGGCCCACGAGTCGGTGATGAAGCGGTGCCGCCACATCATCAACACCTCCTGGCGGTCGTTGACCACGGCAGCCACGGCCAGGTGCCGCAGACGCACCACGTGGTACTCCCACCTGCGCCCGTCCGGCTGTTGAACATCAACCAGGCACAGGTTCACCCACTTGTTGGTGTAGATCTTCCGCTCGCCGTGGGTCTTCCACTCCATACGTGCGGCCCCTCTCGTGATCGGTCTCCAGGATCTCAGACCGACCGGACCGTGGACACAGGTTCAGGGCCTTTTCGCGTCAGCCTGACGAGATAACCTGACGGAGCTGTGGGGCGCTTGAAGGCGGTACGCAGGCGCTCCGCCCCCTGCGTCCTGCCGTGGCTGAACGCGCTGGTAAAACTCCGTCATGACGTACCGATTCACTGCTCGTACCGCCACCACAGAGATCGACCCTGACGGCTACTTCACCGAAGCTGCTCTCGCCGAAGGTGAGGACGGAAGCGGATTCATCCTGATGTTCATGGCGGGCGAGGACGACCCAGATGACCAGGAGGTCGCCTTGGGCATGGACACACACTGTCTGGTCACGGCCGGACAGGGGACCGCATACGGCTGTGTACGCGAAGCCGTTCTGACGGGCAACGTCCTCCGCGTCTCGCTCAGCCCCGAAGCACTGGAGGACTTGCGGTTGAGCGACAGCGAGATCGAGGCCGTCATCGAAGCCCCGGCCGAGGACGTCGCCCTGTTCCGCGAAGGCCTTGCCCAGGTGCTCGCCTACGGTCGTGCGGACGCTGTGCCCATTCGTGTAGCCGTCTGAGCCAGCCGTCGAACCGTGACCGAATTACGTGAAGTCGAAGGCGCGACCCGTGGGGAGTTGCGTGACCGTCGACAGGAGCGGCGTCATATGACGGCAACGGCCGTGTGACGAGGGTCAGCGCCGACGTGGTTGCGCATCTCGCTGTGATATGCCGACCGCCAGGTGGTGCGGGCCATGTACCCGCGCTGCGGTGCTGCTTGCCTTGGCTGCCTGCGCACGTGGGCCGGGTGCGTGGCGTTCGCCGAGGCGGCGGATGCGCCATGTCAGTGTGCGTGCGGGACTGTGGGCGTCGTCCAGTGTGCGTTGCCTGACTGCCTGATCCAGGAGCGTGCCCACGCTGTGCCCAGCGCCTTCCGCATGGGCGAGAACGGTGGCGAGCGAGTCCCAGGCGGGGTCGGCCAGGATGCGTTCGGCGTCTTCAGGTGCCGTCTGGCGGATGTGATGGGCGAAGCGGCGCTGTGTTTGAGGAGTGGGAGCGCTTCGGGCGAGGTGGGCCAGGACTGGCTCGGCGATCCTCCCGTGCGCGGTATGCAGGTGGACGAGGGCCTGCTTGGCTGCTGCTCCCTGTTGGGCGTGCTGGCGGGTGCGATGCCAGTGCATCGCGAAGGCGACCGCGGTCAGCACACCGTCCAGGAGCATCGCCAATCCGGTGCCGTCCCCGTCGCGAGGGTGCTTGCGCCAGATCGACTGGATGCTGCGTCGCAGCACCCACGCGCTGTCAAGGTCGGCGGCGATACGGGAGCGGGTGGCGCGCTCGAACGCAGAGGCCGCGCAGTCGAGTTCGGCCCGCACGTCGGCCGGCGCGGTGAAGGGCAGCAGGTCGAGTGCCATGCCGAGACCAACGAGCTGCCCCTGTGCCGTGTGCTCGTCGCTGTCGGTGAGGTGGTGGGGGATTCGGCCGACGGCAGCGGCGGCCTGGTGCCACGGATTGCCGGGCCGCATGCGGGCGCGTTCGGGGCGGGTGGTGTCGAGGCGTTTACGGATCCGGGGCAGGGCAAGGTCGGGGGCCAGCGTCGAACCGGAGAACCACACCGGCTCACCCTGGCCGTTGGTGTCGCCGGGCAACGTGAAACTACAGCCGAGCGCATCGCCGGACGGGCCGCGCTTGAGGCGGACCTCCACCCCGGTCGCGTCCAGGAGGGCGAAGAACTCGGCCTCATCGGCCGCTGCCGCGACTGCGCGGCGCACGCGTCGGCGCAGGACATCGCGGCTGGCGGTCTCCTGGCCCAGCCGCCTGCCTTTGAAGTGCTCCTTGCTGGTGGGCTGCCTGGCGGCGGTGCCGTCACCAGGCTTCAACCGCCGTAGCCCGTAGTCGATTTCTATCGTGCGGGCCTCGCGCTGGACGGCGCGCTGGTCGTAGCCGCGTTCGGGGCGGCGGCCGTCCTGGCGTACGAGGGTGGCGGCGATGTGGATGTGGTCGTCGGCGTGGCGGACGGCCACCCAGCGGCAGGCTTCCCCGTCGCCTTCGGGCGCGATTCCGGCGGCGGCCACGATGCGGCGGGCGATGTCGGCCCACTGTGCGTCGGTGAGGATCGGGTCCTCGGGTGCGGCGCGAACGGGGCAGTGCCACACGGTGTCCTTGGGCGCCTTGTCGCCGAGCATCTTGATGGGCTGGTCGAGCTGTGCCACGAGCTGCCTCTCCACGTCCTTCGGGTCGCGGTGAGGGCTGCGGCCGGGGTCGGGGGCGAAGCCGTTCCAGGACGCCACCAGATGCGGATCGGTGTGCTCGTTGGCGCGGCCCTTGCCGAAGAGGTAGCGGATGGTGCGACGCGTGGCGTCCGACCCCGTACCGAGGATGATCTTCGGTATCAACGGGTCACCGTCCTTCCGTGACTTGAGCGACGGCGGTGTCCAGCTCGGCGATGGATGCCTCGACCTGTTTCAGGAGTTGTTGGACGGTGTCGGGGTGGGGCCAGGCGCCGTCCTTGTTGAGGTGGTGGGCGAGCTGGTTGAGGTTGCCGCCGATCTTGCCGAGCTGTCCGTTGGCGGACATGAGCGCCTTCGTCATGGCGCGGTAATCGGCGACGGCGGCCGTGGGATCGTCGGCGCGTGCGGCGGCGAGTGAGCACTCGGCGACGTAGCCGCCGGGCTGCATGCGGCTCAGGGCGGCGGCGTTCTTGACGAGGGCGATCTCGTCGTCGTTGTAGCGGGGGTGGACGCGGTGCTCGCGCAGTTGCTTGTCACGGAGGCGGCGACGCGGCGCAGGTTGCTGCGGCACGTTCGGCGACGGATCGACGACCCCTCCTTCGGCTGGCTCCCCTGGGCCGGTCGACTCCGGTGCGGCCTCGGCGCCGGATGCCTCCGCCCTCTGTGGGGCGGAGGCCGGGTAAGGACTCCTTACCCGACAACTTGCTGCGCTGTCTGGGGCTGAGGTGGTGTGCAGTTGCTGCTGGGTTGTGGGGGGTTCGTGGTGCTGTTCGTGCATGGGGGTGCTCCGGTGGTGAGGTGGTGGGAGGTGTGTCACGTGCGTCGCATGCGTCCCATGCCTGGTCAGGGCAGGTACGGACACGTGGGCAGGTACGGAGTTGTCCGTCCCGGTGAGGACATCCGTCCCCGCGCTGACCTGCGCGGGGACGGATGCGACGCGGTGATACGGACCCAGGGGGAGGTGGGTCAGCGGCCGTACTTGGGGCCGACGGGGCCGCCGGGCGGTCGGACGGGCAGCGGGCCCGCCGGGGTGGCGGGCGGCTTGCCCTGAGCGGTCCGCCGCGCGGGGGTGGCATCGTGCGTACGCGCTGCCTCGGTGAGGTCCGGGCAGTGGCGGGCCCAGCTGTCGAGGAACCGGTTGCGGGCGTATCCCTTGGCCTGCCTGCCCTGGTCGAAGCGGTAGTTGGCCGGGCGGATGTCGAAGTCCCGCAGCAGTTTCCCCAGGTGGTAGGCGTTGAGCCCGTTGGTGCCGTGCTCTGCCCAGGGGGCGTCGGGGTCCTGGAGCAGGGTGGTGACCAGATCCAGGCTGGACAGGGCCTCGGGGTTGCCGTGTGCCTCGAAGACGCGGTGGATGTCGCGCAGGAGCCGCGTCTTCAGGTTGGTCTGCTCGTCCTGGACGGCCTCGAAGCGGGTCATCGCCACGCAGGCCGCACGGGCGCTCGCGGGCCAGTGGCCGCCAGCCAGGTCGGCGACGATGACCAGTGGTTCCCAGGTGTCCGCCGCCCGGTCCTGCACCGGCATCGTCGGAACCATGCGGCCGGCCGTGCCGCGCAGCGGAGTCAGCCAGGCGGTCAGCCGGTCACGCAGCGCGTTGAGTTCGGGAACCGAGTAGCGCGAGCGGAACTGGGCGACCTTCTGGCCCGGCTTGCGCTTCTGCATCCGCAGCACGACCGCCCGGTCCATGATCGTGTCCGGCAGGTCACCGATACCCGCGAGCGCGGCCATTGCGAAGGTGGGATACGCGGTGGGCTTGTGCTCGGGCCCGGAGATGCGCCAGGCGGGCCGGTTGCGCTGATGCCCGGCGTTGAGGAGGCCGCGCAGGTCCTCCTTGTCGCCTGCCTTGGGGCCGAAGATGGTGTCGGCCTCGTCCACCAGGAGGGTGGGCGGGTTCTTGCCGATGACGCGGAAGATGACCGCCGGCGAGGTGTTCACCGTCATCATCGGCTGCTGGACGGTCTCGTGGAGCACGTCCAGCACCCGGGACTTGCCGCAGCCCTTCGTCGGTCCGACGACCGCCAGGCGCGGCGCGTGCTGCAGGGCGGGCTGGATGTGCGTGGCCGCCACCCAGAGGGTGACCGCGGTCAGAGCTTCCTCGCCGGGGAGCACGACGTACCGGCCGACCGCCGCCCGCAATTCATCGAGTAGCTCCGCACCCTCACCCGACCCCTGTTGCCCAGAGCTTCCCGGTCCCCGAGCAGGCCGGGGACCGGTCCCGTGATCCGGTCCCCGTGCATCGAGAGGACCGGTCCTCTCCCCAGGGGTGGATCCCGCCACGGGGCTGTCGGTCCCCAGCGACTGGCGGGGACCGTCCTCACGGTCCCCGTTCCGGTCCCCTGCTGGAGCTGTAGCTTCTTGGGGACCGGTCCTCGCATTCTCGCCGCTGACCTGCTGGTTTGTTCCGGATGTCGATACGGGGACCGGGATGTGCGGGGACCGGGCGGCGGGGACATCGCCGGGACGGTCCCCAACAGTGGCAGCAGCAGACGGCTGGGGACGGTCCTCGTGTTCTGCCGCATTCGCCGGTTGCTCGGCGGTCCCTGATGCCGGGGACCGTGTGCCCGCCCGGTCCCGGCGGCGGCGCCAGGGGATGCCTGCGCCGGGGACCGCGGGAGTGGGCCAGCCGGTGGGGGAGGTGTTCGTGGTGCTGGGGGACGTAGGGTCCTCCATAGGCGTTCCTCTCCGGTGAAGGGCAGGACGGGCAAGGTCCCGCCCCTCACCAGCTCATTCGTTCAGGGGTGGGCGATCAGTTGGGAAGTCTTCGGCCCTCGGCGTTGGCGCGCCGGGGGCCGCTTCGTTGTCAGCGCCGGACGCGGAGTCAGGCCGTCAGGTCGTACGACGTCTGGGAGTCCAGCCACGCGTCCACCTCTCGCCAGCGGTAGCGCAGGTGACGGCCGACCTTGTGGACGCTGGGGCCGGTGCCCCGGTACTTCCACTGGTAGAGGGTCTTCACCGGTACCCCGAGGTAGGCGGCCACGTCGGCGGGATTGGCGAGCTGGTCACGCGCGGCGCCGGCCAGGCGCGGGGAGTGGTTCGGCAATGGGGTCTCCATATCGGAATCAGGGTTTTGGATGGCAGACGTGGACAACAAGCCCACACCACTCGCGTAAGCAAGCAGAGTGGATTCTGAGCCCCCGGCTAATTCCCTCGGCTTGGCCGGGGAAGACCAGAACAGTAAGGGCGGATCGCCGGTTGCCGAAATCAATCCCGCGGAAGCAGAAATTTTCCGCGGAGAAGCGACTTGCTGAGGTGCCGGAATCCGATACCTCAGCAGGTCAGAGGTGGTGTCCAGCCGCCAGTGGCGGCGCCGCCAGCCCGCGGGACACCGCACCTCGAATCACCCCAAAACCCCCACTACTTTGGCGCGGCGGGAAGATAGCACAACCTCCCGGCTGAAACGGCTCGCGATGTGCCGGAATTCGACGAGACGAACACCACTTCGCCCCCGAGTGGCTTCTGGAGAGTTTAAGAACCAACTCTTGCCAAGGCGGTGGGCCGCAAGTTACAGCTACCTGTCATGCCCAACCGACCTGTTGAAATAGGCTCCGTCAGCCTCCACGCCGCCCGCACCATCGAGCACCTACGTCTCATGCGCAGCCTGCCCCAGCTCGCCGCCCGCTGCACCGCGCTGCGCCGTCCGATGACCACCACCGCCCTCAGCCGCACCGAACCCGCCCGGCGTTGCGATATCGACGACTTTGTCGTTACCGCGCTCGGCGTTCCTCTCACGGCCCTGCTTCTGCCGCTACCGTCGGTGTCCATTGATGACCGGAGGGGGTGCTAGTTGGCGCGGGTCTGGATTGAGGACCGCATAGGGCACGCGGCGTATGTGCGCGCCGCAGCGGACGCCAAACGGACGGGTCGTACGCCGCCGGGGCGCTACCGCGTGCGCTGGTACGACCCCGACGGCAAGCCGAGGATGAAGACCTTCGCCCGCAAGGTCGACGCCGAGGCGGAGCGGACGAGGATGGAATCCCGTCTCAACGACGGCTCCTACCGTGATCCCGCCGCAGCGCGGGTGAAGTTCGCAGAGGTGGCGGAGTCCTGGCTGGCCGCGCAGATCCATCTCAAGCGCTCGACCCGGGGCCGCTATCGCGGCGTTCTCGACGTCCACGTGATCCCCAGATGGGGCACCACTCCGCTGGACCGCATCCACTTCGAGGACATCGCCGAGTGGCTCGCGGACCTGCTGTCCGGCGAGGCAACCGGCGGCAGAAAGCTCAGCCCTCGTTCGGTCCGGAAGGCGTACGTCGTCCTCAGCCGCGTTCTCGGCTACACGGTCAAGGCCCGTCGCCTGCCGGTCAACCCGGCTGTCGGCGTGCCCCTGCCGAAGGCGACGCAGACTGACCACGTGTACCTCGACGACATGCAGGTCGACGCGCTGGCCAACGCGTCAGGCGCCTACCGGGTGTTCATCCTGCTGCTGGCCTACACCGGCCTGCGCTGGGGCGAGGCATCCGCGCTGAAGGTGGGCCGAGTCGACCTGGACGCCTGCCGGGCCCACATCGTCCAGGCGTATGTCGAGGACAACGGCAAGCTCTACCTCGACACCCCCAAGAACCACGAGCGCCGGTCGGTACCGATCCCGCGGTTCCTGGCAGAGGAGCTGAAGCCCCACGTCCAGAGGCGGGGAGATGATGAGTTGCTCTTCACCGCTCCGCAGGGTGGACCGCTGCGGGCCCGCAACTTCCGTCAGCGGTTCTTCGCGCCGGCGGTTGTGAAGGCCGGGCTGGGGCATCTCAAGGTCACTCCGCACAAGCTGCGCCATACGGCGGCCTCGCTCGCCATCGCCAGCGGCGCGGACGTCAACGTCGTACAGACGATGCTGGGCCACAAGTCGGCGACTCTGACCTTGGACACGTACGGGCATCTCTTCCCGGACCGCCTGGACGAGGTCTCGAAGAAGATGCACAAGCGCCGTTCCAAGCAACTGGCCAAAGCGAAGGCCAAGCTGGAGAAGGCGGAGAAGAAGGCCCGCAAGGCCGCAGAGGCAGTGGCCGTCCTGGAAGACGATGCCGCGTGATGTGTGCCTTATGTGTGCCGTGTATGACGGCAGGGGGTGCCGGCGGCGCGGCAGGGCGACTCCTGTTTCGGGCTGTTAGGGCAGGTCGCGGCGGACCAACGCCTGAGCGAACGGTTCTCCGGTGGCCCGGGCGTAGGCCATCCGCTCGCGCACCTCGCTGAGGGTGCGTGGGCGGTAGCCGGGGCCTCCGCAGCAGCTCTTGTGGAAGCGCACACCGGCGTGCAGCAGCACGGAGAGGGTGCGCCAGGCGGCGGTGTCCCGCCTCTTGGGTGCCGCGAAGGCGGAGCCGACGTGGATCAGTGGTCCGGCGCAGCGTGGACAGACCCGGGCATGGTCGTGGTACCCGGGATAGGGCTGCTTGTACGAGGCCCGGCAGGGCAGGCAAACGTACGAGGTCTTTCCATGGGTCATACGGGAAGGGTAGGGCCACCACAGGACCGGGCTCGACGGATTTCCGGACTGCTGCGCAGGCCCCTTCAGCAGAGGCGGGGCGTCGACGGCCGACCGTACTTGCTTCTACTCGCGGCCGCGGAGTTCTGCGTCGATCGCGTCAGCAGCATCCTCGGCGGCCAGCTCACTGATCTCTCTGGGGACCTCGCGGTCGTCATACACGAAGAGTCTTGCGTCGACGACGTGGGTCTTCGGGGACCAGCCGAGGCGACGGGCCGCCTCGCGTGCAGCACGACGGACGTCCTTCAGCTCGCCCATCTCCTCAAGATCGCCGCTGCTCAGGATCAGCTGCCCGTGGTAGCCCCGGTAGCGAGGCTTCAATGACGCCCGCATCAGGCCCTCCAGGCGGTCGACCAGCTTCTCGTGCCGACGCCGGGCCAGCTCATCGTTCGCGGGCATCTCGCACAGCTCCCCACCTCTGCCCGCAGCCGCATGTGTGCCATATGTGTGCTGCGAGGAAGAAGGCCCTCCCGTCCGATGGACGGAAGGGCCTCTGACCTGGAGTTTTGCTGTGCCCCCGGCAGGATTCGAACCTGCGACACCCGCTTTAGGAGAGCGGTGCTCTATCCCCTGAGCTACGGAGGCGGGGCTCTGTGGGAAATTGGGAGGGTGTCCGCAAGGTCCCGTTCGATCTTCCGCTGGAGCCGCTGGCACGCTGCCCGTGGAGGCTGCGCACCGGCGCCAGTGTAGCGGGTGAGCCCGGCCGTGGCTGAGGTGGGCGGTGGGTGGATGGGGTCTGTTCAGGGGCTGTCAGCTGTGACCAGGGCGATCGAGCTGATCATCCAGGTGTAGCCGAGGTAGCCAAGGCGTGCGGCGTGCTCCACCTCTGCGCCTTGCTCGACGGTGCTGCTCGTGCTGCTCGCGCTGCTCGCGCTGCTCGCGCTGCTCCGCCTGCTCCGGGCCGTGGTCCGGAGCAGGCGGGGTTTCAGGGGCTAGTGTCGGACCGGGCACACCTCCGTGGTGACCAGGTTGTAGTTGGGGGCAGCCATCGGAGTCGTCGTGTTGCTGCCGAGCTGGATGAGGATCTCGTCGGACAGCAGGTCCTGCTGCCCCTTCAGCGCGTCGGCGACCTCGGTGTCCTTGGGGAAGACCATCTCGGCGGCGATGTTGTCCTGCACGATCCGCGCGAGGTTGTCGAGCGCGGTGAAGATCGGATCCGCCGGCGGCTCCAGGCCGGGCAGGTCGATCAGGTGGGTGGCGACCTTCGCCGCGTTCATGCAGTCCTTGATGATGATGGTGTTCTGGTTGAGGACGCTCGTCGTCCACTGCGACAGCACCACGCAGTACAGGTCGGCCCACGCCTGCTCGCCAAGCTGGGCGCGCCAGGTCTTCATGATGTCCTGCACGCCCTTGATCTGGGCCTGTGAGGCATGCTCCATGTTGGTGCGGATGTCCGGGTAGACGCTGCCCGAGAAGGCCTCGAAGGACGCCATGTCGAACCTCTCGTCCGCGATCGAGGCGTGGATGAACTTCTGAGCGCCGTCGAGGATGTTGCCGCAGGACGTGGTCAGCGCTGTGGGCAGACCGGCGTAGGCGAGCTGGCGGCGGGCCGTCTTGAGTTTGGCGGCGTAGGCCCGCAGCGGCTCGATCCACGCGGTGGACGTGTCGCTGTTGAACGCCACCATGACGAGGTCGTGCGGATCGATGCGGTCGGCGTTGGGCACGTTCGGCACCTTGTCCGCCAGGTACGAGGCGATCACGGAGAAGATCCCGAGGGGGACGTGAGCGATGGACTTGGCCAGCTCGAAGGTCTCTGCCACGGGGTTGGTGGACTGCTGGCCGTCCTTGGTCACGAGGGTGAACCGGCCCCCCTTGGCGTCGTTCTGCACGACGACCACCGGGGAGAGATGTCGGATCAATTCGGCTTTCAGAATCGCGTAGTTGTCACGCATTCCGGCGTTGACGGCGAGCATCGACGACCGTGCCGTCTGCTGGCTGACCGCTTCGACGGCCGTGCCGTCCGCTACCGCGGTGTCTGCGGAGCTCGGGGATGCGGAGTAGCCGAGCAGGGCCGCTGTTCCGATGCCGGTGGCGCTGCCTATAAACCCTCTGCGGGTAGCCATCTTCGTTTCCTCCAACGGGTTTTGCTGATGTGTTCGCGGCGGTTCTTCGACGTGGGGATCGAAATCATGGGGGGAGAACTCTCGGGTTGGGGTGGGGGATTGGGGGGAGTAGGGGGTTGGGGGACGGGGGTGAGGCTTTGGAGGGCGTGGGGTGTCGAGCCCATCGGCGGGGGAAAGACCTGCAGTTCCTTCCGCCGCCTAAGTCGGGTGGTTGCGGCGCGCTACTCGATGTCGCTCTGGTGGGGAACCACGACGCCGAAGCGGTCCTGGATCGTGGCGAGCGCGGACTCGTGGACCTGCTTGGCGGGGATGCCGTTGGGGTTGCCCTTGACCGGCAGTGGCCGGGTCGCGGAGGCGTCGGCCACCACGGTCGGGTTGTAGCCGTTGTAGACGGCGCCCTCGGTGGTGAACAGGGTGCACATGTGGGTCATGAACCCGGCGATGATGACGTTCTTGCGGCCCGTCTTCTTGAGCTCCGCGTTCAGGTCGGTGTCGTGGAATCCGTTGGGAACGGCCTTTTCGACGACGGCTTCACCCTTGGCCGGCTTGAGCTCAGGAATGATCTGTCCGGCCTCCGACTTGAGGTCGTAGCCCTTTTCGACGATGTGGATGACCGGCGTGTCGGCCTTGCGGGCCCGCTCCAGGAGGTCCTTGGTGTGGTCGACCGCCGTACGCCAGCCCGTGAGTTCCATGGGGCCGCTGGTGTAGACGTTCTGGTAGTCGACGAGGATCAGCGTGGCGTCGGACAGTTTGGCCGGAGTCTCGTCGAGCTTCATGATCGTGCGCAGCGTCGTGGTGTCCTTCGCCACGTTCTGCTCGGATGACGAGGACGGCTTCCTGTCGTTCTGGTCGGTGCGGGCGGAGGCCTCGGTGTCTCCACCGCACGCGGTCATGGTGGCAGCGAGCAGCGCCGAGGCCCCCAGGGCGACGAGCGAACGCAGCGGCTTCATCAGACGATCTCCTTCTGAGAGGCGGTGACGACCCCGTACAGGTCGGCGATGGTGGCGAGAGCGCCCTGGTGCACCTGGCCGGCGGGGACGTCGGCGCCCACGACGGGCAGCGAGCGGGTGGCGGTGGCGTCGGCGGGGACCGTGGGACGGTTACCGTTCAGGAAGGCGCCCTGTGCCGTGAACGCGACGCACATGTGGGTCATCCACCCAGCGATGACGACGTCCTGCCCCTCCTCGACGTGGCTGGCCAGGTCGGTGCCGGCGAACGCGTTTGGGACCTGCTTGACGACGACCGGCTCGCCCTCGGCCGGGGCGACCTTCGGGTGGATCCGGCCGATCTCCGCCCGGATGTCGTACGGGGTGCCCTCCCCGCCGTCGTTGATGACGTGCACGATCTTCGTACCGGATGTACGGGCCCGGGCCAGGAGTTGCGCGGCGGCGTCGAGGGACTCCTCCCAGCCGTCGAGTTCCATCACGCCCTGGGTGTAGGTGTTCTGGAAGTCGATCAGAATGAGCGTCGATTCGGCCAGCTTCGCGGGCGTCTGGTCGAAGCCGTTCAGCTCGCGCAGCGTGGTCCTGGACATGGGGGTACCGCCTTTGCATCGCGTTGGGGAGACACGGCCCGCTGTCGGCCTTCTTGCTGGTCCGGGGGCTGTGTCCACAACGCTATGAGCCCGCTGCGGTGTCCACAATGACGCCTAACATGCAGAAACCGACCTCAGGTCGGGTGGACACGGCGACAGCAACGGCAGGCGACACAGCGGCACCAACGACAGGGGGAAGCGTGGCGGACACCGCGAAACGGCTCATCGTGGTCGTGATCTTCGAGGATGTGGATCTGCTCGACATCACCGGGCCGCCGGAGGTGTTCGCGCTGGCCCGCCGGGAGACCGCGGACGCGGCCGACTATCACGTGGTCCTCGCCGCCGAGACCATGGATCCGGTCACCACCGGCGCCGGTGTCCGCGTCCTGCCCGACCTCACCTTCGAGCAGGCCGCCGGGCGCAGCATCAACACCCTCATCGTGCCGGGCTCGGTGAAGGTCGACGACGACCGGCGCGTCCACCCCCTCGTGGACCCCGCACTGGTCGCCTGGGTGAAGGTTCTCGCGGCACGGACGCGCCGGATCACGTCGGTGTGCGTCGGGGCGCATGTGCTCGCCGCCGCCGGCTTGCTCGACGGCAAGCGGGCCACCACGCACTGGTCGACCGCACAACAACTGGCCGCCGACCACCCGGAGGTGGAGGTCGACGCAGACCCGATCTTCATCCGCGAGGGCAATGTGTGGACCGGGGCCGGAATCAGCGCCTGCCTCGACCTCTCCCTCGCCCTGATCGCCGACGACCTCGGTGAAGCCGTCGCGCTGCGCGTGGCCCGCCAACTCGTGATGTACCTCAAACGCCCCAGTGGCCAGAGCCAGTTCAGTGTCCCGCTGGAACAGATCTCCACCACGCGGCGCATCGAGGACCTGCGCCACCACATCCTGCGGCATATCTCCGAACCGCTCACGGTCACGGACCTCGCCGCGTACGCCCACGTCAGCGACCGGCATCTGACCCGTCTGTTCAAGAACGACCTGGGCACCACCCCCCACGCGTACATCGAGTCGGTGCGCGTCGAGAAGGCCCGCCACGAGCTGGAGACCTCCGACGCCACACTTGAGCGCATCGCCTCCCTGTGCGGCTTCGGCACGACCGACACCCTTGTACGGGCCTTCCGCCGTCGCCTCAACACGACACCGACGGAGTACCGGCGCCGGTTCCGGGTGCCTCAAGCGCTCTGAGAGGGAGTGCCGCAAGGCCCCGCGGCTCGTGTCAGGTGGGTGGCAGCGCCCGGTCGGCGACGAGCAGGACAGTGATCGTGCGGGCCACGAGCGGGATGCACATCGCGACCGTCCCAGGTGCGTACACAGGCGGTTCAGCGAGCCAGCAGGTTCCTGACCGCCACCGTGATGTCGCCGGGTACCTCCTCGGCCATGAAGTGCCCCGCTCGGGTCAGCCGATGCTCCAGATCCGGCGCCCACGCCCTCCACGCCGCGGCAGCTGGGTCGCGGCCGGACTGCCCACCTTCCGCCGCGTCGTCGGCGACGACCGAGTCGTCGAATCCTCCGCGACCCTCGGCGACGACGACGTCTCCGAGTTCGTCAACAAGTACGGCGGCCTGTACGTCATGCTCGGCGCCCCGGACGCCGCACTGAACGCCGACGGCGTTCCGGTGCCGGTCGAGGGCGGACGCGGAATGGTCGCCAACCACAATCCGCACTTCTACCTCGACGACGACACCCTCGTCACCGGCGTCCGCCTGCACGCTCACGTAGCCGTCGACCACCTCGCCGGGCGCCTTGTCCCGGCCACCGGGTGAACAGCTGGCCGGCCCTGGCTCCGGCATCCCGGGTCCGGCCGGGCGTTGCGGGGCGTTGCGGGGCTCTTGGGGCGCTTCAGGGCGACAACTCGTCGTATCCGCCGGGCATTTGTGCGACTTGATGTCCGTTGTGGCCTGAGTCACGTCGCGAGCATGCTGCGCGGTCATGACAACTTCCTCAGCGAGTTCCTCGCCGCCCTCCGGACCTCCGTCGACGGAGGGTTCCGGGCCGCTCTCCGGGCCCCTGCCCTCGCCGGGTTCCGGTGGGCCGGGGCCTGGTGCGCCGGGATCCGGTGCGGCGGAGGGAGGTGTGCCGAAGCACGATGTTCAGCGGCTCAAGGCCAACTCCGTCGGCCTGGTCGGTGTCGTGTTCATGGCTGTCGCGACGGCCGCGCCGATCACCGCCATGACCGGGAACCTGCCGATCGCCGTCGGCTTCGGCAACGGGACCGGCGCTCCCGCCGGCTACCTCTTCGCCACCCTCGTCCTGACCGTGTTCTCCGTCGGCTATGTCGCCATGGCCAAGCGGATCACCGCGGCAGGAGCCTTCTACGGCTTCATCTCACACGGCCTCGGCCGGGCCGCCGGGATGGCCTCCGGCATGCTGGCGGTGCTCGCGTATGTCGTGTTCGAAGCGTCCATCGTGGGCGTGTTCTCGTATTTCGCGAAGACGACGGTCGCCGACCAGCTGGGCATCGACCTGCACTGGACCCTGTACGCGGGGCTGATGCTCGCCGTCACCGCGGTTCTCGCCTACTTCGACATCCATCTGACCGCGCGCGCCCTCGGCATCGTCCTCGTCGCCGAGATCGCGATCCTGTTCGGTGTCGCGATGGCCGTCGCGGTTAACGGCGGCGGCCCCGACGGCATCCCGCTCGAACCCGTCAACCCCGGCAACGCGTTCACCGGCGCCTCGGCCGGGCTCGGTCTGTTCTTCGCGTTCTGGTCGTGGGTCGGCTTCGAGTCGACGGCGATGTACGGCGAGGAGTCCCGTAACCCCAAGCAGATCATCCCCAAGGCCACCCTGATCGCCGTCGTCGGCGTCGGCCTCTTCTACATCTTCGTGTCCTGGATGGCCATCGCGGGCAACGGCCTCAGCGAGTCGGTGCGGCTCGCGACCTCGGACAGCCCGCTCGACGTGTTCTTCGCCCCGACCGAGACGTACATCGGCGCCTGGGCCGTGACCGCCTTCCAGTGGCTGCTGCTCACCGGCTCCTTCGCCTGCGGCATGGCCTTCCACCAGTGCGCCGCCCGCTACTTGTACGCGATCGGCCGTGAGGGCTTCCTGCACCGGGGCCTCGGCCGTACGCATCCACGGCACGGTTCCCCGTACATCGCCTCGTGTGCCCAGAGCGTCATCGCGGTCACGCTCGTGGGGCTGTTCTGGGTGACCGGGCAGGATCCGTACATCCATCTCTACACGCTGCTCGCGATCCTCGGCACGATGGCGATCCTCATCGTGCAGACACTGTGCTCCTTCGCCGTCATCGGCTACTTCCGGCACAACCATCCCGAGGACCGGCACTGGTTCCGTACGTTCACGGCGCCGCTGCTCGGTGGGATCGGGATGAGCGCGGTGGTCGTGCTGCTCCTGATGAACATGGAGACGGCGGCGGGCACGGCGGCCGAATCGGTCTTCTTCCGGCTGATCCCGTGGATCGTGGGCACGGTGTTCTTCGGCGGGCTCGGGCTCGCGCTCTTCCTCAGGGCCAGACGGCCGCGGAAGTACGAGGTCATCGGGCGGATCGTGCTGGAGGACGCGCAGGAGCGGGGCGACGAGGGAGCGGGCGGTGGGGAGGGCGCGGGCGCCGGAGCCGGTGTTCCCGCGCAGCCCGGGCCGTCGCGTACGGACGAGCACAGCTGACCGACGAGCACATCCAGGGACCACCCCGGCACCGACCGGCAACCCCAGCACCGACCGGCAACCCCAGCACCGAACCCCGACACCGACCGGCCCCCCGACACCGACCGGCAACCCCGGCACCGACCGGCAACCCCAAGGGAGAGACCCCCATGGCACGCACCAATCCGATGCACCAGCTCAAGCGCCTCGCCGCCGAGCACCGCGATGCGGAACGGCTCGGGCTTCCCGTGGCCGAACTGCGCGGACTGCGCGCGGAGGCCGCCGCGCGGCCGGGCGGGACGAGCCGGCGCGCGCTGCTCAAGCGGGCCGGTGCGGCCGGTCTTCTCGCGGGTGCGGGCGTGGGTGCCGGCGCGGGGCTCGCGTCCGCCGCGCCGCAGGCGTCCGCCGCGGCCCGTACGCCCCGCAAGCCCGGCAAGGGCGGCTCCGATGCCCGTATCGCCGTGGTCGGCGCCGGGATCGCGGGTCTGACGGCGGCCCTCACCCTGAAGGACGCCGGACTGAACTGCACGCTGTACGAGGCGAATCCGGACCGGATCGGCGGCCGGATGTGGACCCAGCGCGACCACTGGGCGTACGGCCAGAGCTCGGAGATCGGCGGCGAGCTGATCGACACCAGCCACAAGAAGATGCTGCAGCTGTGCCGCCGGTTCGGCCTCGGCGTCGAGGACTTCGCCGCGGCCGGGCCCAACGGGGCCGAGGAGGTCCTCTGGTTCGACGGCGCGTACTACCCGCGCTCGCAGGCCGACGAGGACTTCAAGGGCGTCTACCAGGCGCTGCGCAGCGATCTGCAGAAGGCCGGGGAGGTGATGTGGAACCAGACCACCGAGCACGGCACGATGCTCGACCACATGAACCTGCGCGAGTGGATCGACTCCCGCGTCCCCGGCGGATTCGCCTCCAGACTGGGCCAGTTCTTCGATGTCGCGTACAACATCGAGTACGGGCTCGACACCGTCGAGCAGTCCTCGCTCGCCCTCGTGCTGCTCATGGGCTACCAGCCCAATCCCGGGCACTTCAACATCTGGGGCCTGTCCGACGAGCGCTACCACATCATCGGCGGCAACGATCAGCTCCCGCACGCGATCGCGGAGGAACTGCCCGCGGACACCCTGCGCCACGGCTGGTCCCTCAAGGCCGTACGGGCCAACGGCGACGGCACCCAGACGCTGACCTTCGACGAGGGCGGCAGCACCCGGACCGTCACCGCGGACCACACGATCCTGTGCGTGCCGCTGCCGGTCCTCAAGCAACTCGACCTGAGCCGCGCCGGGTTCGACACCCGGATGACGAACCTGCTGCGCGATGCCCGGATGGGCATGTGCACCAAGCTCAACATGCAGTTCGGCTCCCGCCCCTGGCGCGGCACCGGTCCCTGGCCCGGGGTCTCCGCGGGCGACACCTTCACCGGCGACGCGCTCCAGCAGGTCTGGGACACCACCAAGACGCAGCCGGGCAGCGGCGGCATCCTCATCCAGTTCAACAGCGGCAGCGAGGCCGCGGCCCTCGCACCCGCGAACCCGTTCGCGACCGAGACGGACCCGTACGTGCGCGAGCTCGCGAACAGCCGGCTCACCGCCGTCGACCGGATCTTCCCCGGTACGAAGGCGGCCTGGACCGGCCGCGCCCAGCTCTCCGCCTGGCACCACAGCCCCTACGCCCAGGGCGCCTATTCGAGCTGGCCGGTCGGCTACGTGAGCCGCTACGCCAACTACGAGGGCACCGCGCAGGGCAACATCCACCTCGCGGGCGAGCATTGCGCGTACGACTTCCAGGGCTTCATGGAGGGCGGCGCGAGCGAGGGGGAGCGGGCCGCGCGGGAGATCATCGACGCCGTCTGACGGGCACCCTCACCGCGCACGTCTGACGGGCACCCTCACCGCGCACGTCTGGCGGGCACCCTCACCGCACGTATATCGCACGCGAGTTCCCCTGGGGGGTGTCTCCCCCTAGGGTCGAACCCGTGCGCGAGAACGACGAGAGAGTGCAGGAAAACAGCGTTGCGAGCACAGGCACGCCGGATTCCTCCCAAACGGGGCGGCCCGGTGCGGGAGTCGCGTTCTCCGAGCAGGATCTGGCTCTGATCGACGCGCTCCAGTCGGCGCCGAGGGCGCCGTGGTCCCGCATCGGGCGGGCGCTGGGCGTGGACGCGACGACGGCCACCCGGCGCTGGGAGCGTCTGCGGAGCGCCGGTCTTGCCTGGGCCACGGCCTACGACTCGGCGCGGGCGGCCACGGTCGCCTTCGTCGAGGTGCGGTGCCGGCCGGGCCGGATGGAGGAGGTGAGCGTGGCTGCGGCCGGGCTGCCGTGGGTGTTCAGCGTCTACGAGACGGCGGGCGACTTCGATCTCCTGCTCTCCGTCGCCGCGGCCGATCCCCTCAGGCTCAGCCGCTCGGTGCACCGCGTCATCGGGGGACTGCCGGGGGTGCGCTCTCTCCGTATCCGGCTGGGTATCACGCTGTACGGCGAGGGCGGTGACTGGCGCATCCGGGCCCTGGAACCCGCCGGTCGCGCCGCGCTGCCGGCCGCCCCCGTGCCGAGCCGGACGGCCTACGGAGCCCGTGGCCTGCGCCGGCTCTCCCCGGAGGACCAGGCCCTCCTCGACGCCCTCGGTGCCGACTGCCGCCTGGGGTACACCGCCCTCGCGGCCGCGACGGGGATGGGCGAGCACACGGCCCGCCGCAGGGTCCAGCGGATGCTCAAGGACGGTGACATCACCCTGCGCTGCGACCTCGCGCTTCCGCTCGCCGGCCTGCCGACGGTGGTCGTCTACCGCGCCTCGGTGCCGCACGCCCGCCTGGAGGCGACGGGAGCCGCGCTCGCCCGCCTGGAACAGGTACGGCTGTGCGCGTCCGTCAGCGGGCCGCACAGTCTCCACCTCCAGGTGCTGCTGCACGGGCTGGGCGGCGTCGATGCCTTCGAGGCGGTGCTCGCCGACCGCTTTCCGGCCGTGGAGGTCAGGGACCGCACGATCACCGTGCACACGGTCAAGCGGATGGGCTGGCTCCTGGACGACAAGGGCCGCGCCACCGGGCGGGTCACGCCCGCCCCTCCTGAGCTCTGACAAAGCCCTGCCCGCACCGGTGAGCGGAGGGGGCGGGGCGCGGGGCGGGTGGGCCGGGGGCCGGGGGATGTGGCGCGGTTTCCTGCACGGGATCGGCTTCCGGAGGCGGATTCATGCAATTCCGCGGCGTTGTGGGAAGTGGCCTGTTTCGTATGCCGCACCAGAGCGACGCGCCCGCCCTCCACCCTCAGCCCACCAGGAGATCTGCCATGTTTCGTTCGCGGTTTCTCAGTGGCGCCGTCATGGTCGCCGCCACGTCCCTTCTGGCCTCCGCGTGTACCACCGGCTCCGGTGACGGCTCGTCGTCCGACGGGCGTAGCGGCGATACCACGGTCAGGGTCGGACTCGTCTCCGACATCACCTCGTTCGATCCGGCCAAGGGCGTGGGCGCCACGGACTACGTGGTCACGTCGCTGCTGTACCAGCCGCTTGTCGGCCAGGACACGGGCGGCGCCTACGTCGCCGGCCTCGCCGAGAAGTGGACCTCCACCCCGACGAAGACGACCCTCACCCTGAAGAAGGGCGTCACCTGTTCCGACGGCTCGAAGCTGACGGCCTCGCAGGTCGTCGCCTCCCTGGAGCGCTACCGCACCACCGCGGCCGGTGCCACGTTCACCTTCGGCCCGGCGAACGCGGGTGCGAAGACCACGATCACCGGCGACGACGAGACCGGCACGGTCACCATCACCACCGCCACCCCGTGGGGCGAGGTGCTCAGCGGGCTGTCCACCACAGCCGCCGGCATCGTCTGCAAGGCCGGAATCGACGCGGGTGACTCCGCCCTCGCCCAGGGCGCCGTCGAGGGCGCGGCCTCGGGCGCGTACGAGATGGTGAAGTCCCAGCGCGGCGCCTCCTACGAGCTGAAGCTGCGCCAGGGCTTCGACGCGTTCCTGCGCTTCTCCTCCCTGTCCTCCGGACGCCCCGCCGACCGGCTCAGGATCCAGGTCGTCAAGAACGAGTCGACACTCGCCAACCAGCTGCAGACCGGCGCGCTCGACCTGGCCCCGATCACCGGCCCGGACGCCGCGCGGTTCGCCGACGACAAGAAGCACACGATCACGTCGGCGCCGCTGGTGCGCAACTACATCGGCTTCAACCAGCGTCCCGGGCGCCCCGGCGCCGATGCCGCCGTCCGCAAGGCCGTCGCCCAGGCCGTCAGCGCCACCGCGTTCAACAAGGTCTTCGGCGGCACCGGACAGATCATGACCTCGTACGTGGACGAGAACGCCGCCTGCGTCTCCACCGATGCCTCGCTGCTGACACCCACCGACGCGGCCGCGGCGAAGAAGGTCCTCAAGGGCGTCACCATCAAACTGGCGGGCTCCAACGCGGTCGCCGCGGGCGCCGGCAACTCCTACGTCGCCGAAGCCCTGCGGGCCGCCGGCGCCGACGTGAAGCTCACCAACGCCGACAACGCCACCTGGGCCACGGACGTCCCCGGCAACCAGGGCGACTGGGACCTCACCGTCTTCCCCTCCATCAACGGCAATCTGGCACGCCACGGCGCGTACTTCCTGGGCGACGAGCCCGCCGACGGCGGCCTGAACTACGGAGCGGTCGGCAACGAGTCCTATGCCGCCGCCTATGTCGCCGCCACCGCGACCACCGACAGGAACGCCAAGTGCGCCGCCTGGCAGAAGGCCCAGGAGGCCCTGCTGAAGGCGAACGACGTGGTGCCGCTGGCCACCGTCGACGTCAACTACATCGCCCGCAAGGGGCTGTCCTTCGCGACGCCCGCCGGCTCCCTGGCGATCTCCACTCTCCGGGTCACCGACTGATGGCGACCGCCCTCGCCGACGGGACGGCTCAGAAGTCCGGGCGGCGCATGCCGACGCTCGGCCCCTGGGCCTCGTTCCTGCTGCGCCGCCTGGTGGGCGTCATCGCCGTCGCGGCGACGCTGGTCGCGGTGACGTTCCTGATGGTGCAGCTCATCCCGGGCGACCCCGCGCGAGTGGTGGCCGGCGCGGACGCGAACTCCGCGGACATCGCGCGGGCCCGCCACGAGCTGGGCCTGGACACCTCGCTCCTCGACCAGTTCGGCACCTACGTGAGCGGGCTGCTCCACGGCGACCTGGGCGCCTCGTTCCAGACGAAGGAGCCGGTCGCCGAGATCATCGCCACCCGGCTCCCGTTCACCGCCGAGATCGCGTTCTGCGCGGTCCTCTCGGTCCTGCTGCTCGCCGTGCCGATCGGCCTCACGGTCGCCGCGCGCGCCGGGCGGCGGACCGACAGCGCGTTCACCTTCGTCACCGGACTGGTCGGCTCGACGCCCGAATACATCATCGGCACGCTGCTGGTCCTCGGCTTCGCGATCGGTCTCGGCTGGTTCCCTGCCGCCGGCGCCGAGACACTCTCCTCGCTCGTGCTGCCGATCGCCGCGCTCGTGCTGCCCGGAGCCTGTGTGATGTCCCGCATCGTGCGCCGCGAGGCGGCGGCCGTGCTGTCCCAGGACTACATGCGCACCGCGCGTGGCCGCCGCCTGCCGCCGCTGCGCCTGTACACCCGCCACGCGCTGCCCAACCTGCTGACCGGGACCCTCACCATCGGCGGCATGAGCCTCGCGTCGCTGCTCGGCGGCACGGTCATCGTCGAGTCGGTCTTCGCCTGGCCCGGCATGGGTCAGCGGGTCGTGGAGGCGATTCTGGCGCGCGACTACCCGGTGATCCAGGGCTGTGTCCTGGTCCTTGGCCTCCTCGCGGCCGTGCTCAACCTGCTCGTCGACATCGTCCTCGCCCTGCTCGACCCGCGCACCCTGGCCGGAAAGGGAGGCCGCTGATGCGGCGCATACGCTGGAATCCGCTGCTGGTCGTGGGCCTGACGGGGCTGGGTCTGATCGCCGTGCTCGGCATCGTGGGCCCCCTGGTGTGGGGCGATGCGGCGCGTGCGCTCAGCGGCGACGCCCGCGCGCACGCGGGTGCCGGCCACTGGCTGGGCACGGACCCGCTCGGCCGTGATGTGCTCGCCCGCACCCTGGTCGCCACCCGGCTCACCCTGGTGATGACCCTCGCCGCGACCGCGATCGCCGCTGTGGCGGGCATCCTGCTCGGCACGGTGGTGTGGGTGTCCGGACCGCGCGTACGGGAGCTGGGCCTGCGTCTGATCGACGTGATGATCTCCTACCCCTCGCTCATCCTCGCCCTGGTGGTCGCCGCCGCCCTCGGGGCCGGACCGACCGCCTCGATCCTGGCGATCGGCCTGGGCGGCTCCCCCGCGTTCGCCCGTCTGACGGCGAACATGGCGGCCTCGGTCGCCCAGCGGGACTTCGTGACGCAGGCCCGTCTGATGGGCGTACCACCCCACCGGGTCCTGGCCCGGCACCTGCTGCCGAACATCTCCGGGCCCCTGCTCGTGCTGCTCTCGGTGGCGTTCGCGCAGGTCCTGGTCGCCCTGTCCGGTCTGTCCTTCCTCGGCCTGGGCGTGCAGTCGCCCGACTACGACTGGGGCGCGCTGCTCAGTTCCGGCCTGGAGGCCATCTACACCAACCCGGCCGAGGCGGTCGGCCCCGCCGTGGCGGTCACCCTCACCGGCGTCCTCGCCGGCTTCGTGGGCGACGGCCTCGCGGCGGCGCTCGACCCGCGCGACGGTGGTGCGAAGGCCAAGGCGAGGGCGAAGGCGAAGGCGAAGGCCATCGCCGCGGCGGCCACGCCCACGACGACGAGGCGGTCGCTGTCCGCCGACGCGCTGGTGAAGGCGCACGGTCTGAGCGTCGTCCTGCCGGACGGCACACGCCTCGTCGACGACGTCTCCTTCCAGGTGATGCCCGGCGAAATCGTCGGCCTGGTCGGCGAGTCCGGCTCCGGCAAGTCCCTGACGGCGATGAGCGTGGCGAAGCTCCTGCCGGAGGGCCTGACCGTGCACGCGGGCGAACTGGCCCTGGACGACCTGGACCTGCTGGCCTCGCACACCGACGCCGCGCGGCTGGCCACCGAGATCGGCATCGTGTTCCAGGACCCCTCGGCCTCCTTCAACCCCGCCCTGAGGATGGGCGGCCAGCTCACCGAGACCCTCCGCGTCCATCAGGGCCTCCGCAAGGCGGAGGCCGCCCGCCGCGCCGTCGCCGCTCTGGAACAGGTGAGGATCAAGGAACCGGAGCGGGTCGTGCGGCAGTATCCGTACGAACTGTCCGGCGGGATGCGCCAGCGCGCGATGATCGCCGCTGCCCTCCTGCCGGGCCCGAAGCTGCTCGTCGCCGACGAGCCGACCACCGCACTCGACGTGACCGTCCAGGCCGAAGTGCTCGGCCTGCTCAGGGACATCAACCGCGAGCGCGGCACCGCCATGCTCTTCATCTCCCATGACATCGACGTCGTCTCGGACCTGTGCCACCGCGTCGTGGTGATGTACGCGGGCCGGGTCGTCGAGGAACTGTCCGCGGCCGACCTGCGGGACGGCCGCGCCCGTCACCCGTACACCAAGGCCCTGCTGGCGGCGAGCCCCCGCCTGGAGGACACGAACGCGGACACGGACTCGGCGGAGCGCCGGCCGCTCGCCACGATCCCGGGCCGGCCGCCGGCCCCCGCCGACCGCCCGGCCGGCTGCGCGTTCACCGACCGCTGCCCGGTGGCGCTCGACATCTGCGCCGGCGAACTGCCGCTGCTCGCCGACGGCGTGGCCTGCCACGCCGTACACAAGGAGGTACAACCCGCGTGAGCACGTATCCGTCCGGCACGTCCTCGTCCGGCACACTCTCGTCCGGCACGTCCTCGTCCGGCACACCCCCGTTCGGCACATCCTCGTCCGACACGGCCGCGTACAAACTCGCGGTCGACGGCCTGACCGTCACCTTCGGCCACGGCAGGCGTGCCACCACCGTGCTGCACGGCGTGTCCACCGGGGTGCGGGCCGGGCAGACCCTCGGCCTGGTCGGCGAGTCCGGCTCGGGCAAGTCGACCATCGCCAAGGCGATTGTCGGCGTCAATCCGGTCCGGTCCGGCCGCATCACCCTCGACGGCCGGGACCTCACCGGCCTCGGAGGCCGCGAACTGGCCGCCGTGCGCCGCCGGGTGCAACTCGTCTCCCAGGACCCGTATGCCTCCCTCAACCCGCGCATGACGATCGGGCAGGCCGTCGCCGAGGCCGTCGACCCGGTGAGGGCCGACGCCCGCAGGCACGCGGCCACGGTGGAACGGTGGCTGGAGACGGTCTCGCTGGACGGCTCGGCGGCGGACAGGTACCCGCACGAGTTCTCCGGCGGGCAGCGCCAGCGCGTCGCCGTCGCGCGGGCGCTCGCCGTGGAACCCGAGGTCCTCATCGCCGACGAGATCACCTCCGCGCTGGACGCCTCCGTGCAGGCCGAGGTCCTCAACCTCCTTCAGGAACTCCGCCGTTCACTGTCATTGACCATGGTGTTCATCTCCCACGACCTGGCCGTCGTCCGCCACGTCAGCGACGAGGTCGCAGTCCTGTGCCACGGCGAACTCGTGGAGCAGGGACGGGTGCACGACGTGTATCGGGCGCCCCAGCACTCCTACACACGCCGCCTGCTGGCGAGCGTGCCGACCTCCGGAGCGAAGGAAGAAGCAGCATGAGCGAACAGGCCAGCGGACAGGCGGGCGAGCAGGCCGGCGGACAGGCGGGCGGGCAGGCCGGCGGACAGGCGGGCGGGCAGGCCGGTGGACAGGCCGGCGAGCGGGCCACCGCCGTCGCCCGCCTCACCCAGGATCTGACGTCCGGGCTCAGGACCGGCGAACTGGAGGATTTCTACCAGGACCTGCACCGCCACCCGGAGCTGGCGTTCCGGGAGCACCGCACCGCCGCGAAACTCGCCGGAAGGCTGCGCGCCGCCGGCTACACGGTGACGGAGGGTGTCGGTGGCACCGGCGTGGTCGGCGTACTCGCCAACGGCGACGGGCCGGTGGTGTGGCTGCGCGGCGACATGGACGCGCTCCCCGTCCAGGAGGCGACGGGTCTGGAGTACGCCTCCACCGTCGACGGCGTCATGCACGCCTGCGGGCACGACGTGCACGTCACCTGGCTCGCGGCCGCCGCCGAGGCCCTCGCGGCCGCCCGTGAGACCTGGTCGGGCACGCTCGTCGTGGTGGGGCAGCCCGCCGAGGAAGCCGACGGCGGCGCGGCGGCGATGGTCGCCGACGGCCTGCACCAGCGCTTCCCCCGCCCCGACGTCCTGTTCGGCCAGCACGTGGCACCCGGCCCCATCGGCCTGTACATGCACACGCCTGGCCTGACCATGTCGGCCTCCGACGACATCGATGTCGTCGTACACGGCCTCGGCGGCCACGGCTCCCGCCCCGAGTCGACCGTCGACCCGGTCGTCACGGCCGCGTACATCGTCACCCGCCTGCAGTCCGTCGTCGCCCGCGAGGTCGCGGCCCGGGACTCGGCCGTGCTCACGGTCGGCCGTTTCCACGCCGGTACCAAGAGCAACGTCATCCCCACCGAGGCACGGCTCGCCCTCAACCTGCGCAGCCAGGACCCCAAGGTCCGCGAGCGCGTGCTCACCGCCGTCCGCCGCATCGTCGAGGGGGAGTGCCACGCCGCCGGCTGCCCGGTCCCGCCCGAGGTGACGCTCCGGCCCGGCTACCCCAACACGGTCAACGACGCCGCTCTCGACCAGGAGATCGCGGCGGTCCACCGCGCGCTGTTCGGCGCGCACACCGTCCACGACTTCGGCCCCGCCATGGGCAGCGAGGACTTCTCCCTCCTCGCCCCCCAGGGCGTGCCGTACGACTTCTGGCACGTCACCTCGACCCCGGTCGCCGTCTGGGAGGACGCCCCGGGCGAGGAGCCGGCCGAGAAGTTCGCACGCGTCCCCGGCAACCACAGCCCCCTGTTCGCACCCGACCTCTCCGTGCTCGTCCCGGGCGTGCGGACCCTGGTGTCGGCGGCGCTCAGCCGACTGGCCTGAGGGTCCGGCAGCAGCCTCACCGCCACGCGTCGGAAGGCGGATCACATGGCGGCGGCCTTATGATCCGATCAACCCGTTTTGTACCTCAGGGAAGGCGGCCCGCACGTGCCCAGTGGTCTGGAGATCGACAGCATCGGACCGGTCGACGTCGCGGTGATCGCCTTCGAGGGGAACCGGTTCAACGGTGAGGTCGCGCCCGCGCTGCGGGATCTGCAGAAGGACGGGACCGTGCGGGTGCTCGACCTGAGTTTCGTACGCAAGGGCGCCGACGGCAGCGTGGAGATCGTGGAGCTGGGTGACGCGGAGGTCGACGCGGACTTCCGGCAGGTCGTCGAGGCGCCGTTCGACCTGTTCAGCGACGAGGATCTGCACCGGATCGGGGACGAGCTGCCCGCGCTGTCCTCGGCGCTCGTCGTGGCCTGGGAGAACAGCTGGGCCGCACGGCTCGGCGCCGCGATCCGGGGCTCGCACGGGGAGCTGCGGATGTTCGAGCGGATCGACCGGGACACCGTGGCCGCGGCGGTTGCGGCGCTCGACGCGGCCTGAACGTCCTCGTACCCACGTAGGAGAGGGAACGGTATGCCTCAGCGTTTCGGGCGGCCCGGGCTGCTCGGCACGATCGCCCGTACGGCGGTCATCTCCGGGACCGCGTCCGCGGTGTCGAACCGGGTCAACCGGGGGATGGCCGAGCGGGATATGCGGCGGCGGGCCGAGGAGGAGTACCAGGCCCAGCAGGCGGTACAGGCAGCCCAGGCTCAGGCCCAGGCGGCGCAGGCGCAGGCGCAGCCCGGGCAGGGCTGGGGGAACCAGCCCGCCGCCCCGGCTCCCGCGGCGCCGGTCGACCGGGTCGCCCAGCTCACGGCGCTCGCGGAGCTGAAGGCGCAGGGCCTGCTCACGGATGAGGAGTTCGCCGCGGAGAAGGCCCGGGTGCTCAACTCCTAGCGGGTGCCCCGGCGGCATGATCCGCCAGGTACCTACTGGACGCAGGCACCTCCCGGAGCCAGGCACCCCGGAGCCAGGCACCTCCCGGAGCCAGGCACCCCGGGAGCCGGTCTCAGGCGTGCGGCTCGGTCAGCCCGTGCCGGTACGCGAAGGCTGCGGCCGCCGTGCGCGAGGTCACCGAGAGCTTGCCGAAGATGTTCGACAGGTGGCGTTCCACCGTGCGTTCCGAGAGGACCAGCTCGGCGGCGATCTGCGCGTTGGACCGGCCTGTGGCCACCAGGCGGAGCACCTGGACCTCGCGCGGTTCGGCGTGCTGTTCCCGGAGCCCGACGGTGGCGATCGGTGCACCGGGTCGGCGGTCTCCGCGCAGTAGACGGTGCCCGCCGCCTCATTCCACCGACTTCAGCGTGATTCTTGCGAGGAGCCCCAGGGGTTCACCCCTGGGAGGAATCGCATCCTGTGCTGGCGACGCGGAGCGTCGCAGCATCGTGCCTGTCGTGGGAGCGGAGCGCCCAATATGCCTGCCCGACGGAGTCGGGGAATGCGAACGCGTGGGCGAGTGATCGCCGGTCATGGTGAACGGGCGGGGCGCTGGGTACATATGTCGGACAGTCGCACTAGCGTTGGGGGTTGTGAAGCTGGTGGTGCAGGTGAAGCTGCTGCCGACGCCTGTGCAGGCGGCGGCGCTTGAGGCGACCCTGCGTGCCTGCAACGAGGCCGCGACCTGGGCCTCAGCGATCGCGTTCACCAAGGGCGTGAAGCGGAATTTCACGCTGCGCGAGCACACCTATGGCGAGGTTCGGACCCGGTGGGGGCTGGGTGCGCAGGCCGCCCAGCATGTGATCAAGAAGACCTGCGACGCGTACGCCACCCTGAAGGCGAACCTGAAGGCCGGGAACCTGGGTAAGCCCACCTCCCAGCGCTATCGGCGGGCGGTCGGGAAACCGATCGCGTTCCGCCCCGAGGGTGCGCAGCCCTATGACGACCGGATGCTGTCCTGGCAGTACGCCCAGCGGCGGATCTCGATCTGGACAGTCGCGGGCCGGGTCAAGGATGTGGCATTCACCGGCTCGCCGGAGCAGCTGGCCACGTTGGCGCTGCACCGGCGGGGCGAGTCGGACCTGGTGTGCCGGGACGGCATGTGGTTCCTGCTGGCCACCTGCGAAGTCCCCGAGGCCGAACCGAACACGTCCCCGGACGGATTCCTCGGCATCGATCTGGGCATCGTGAACATCGCCACCACCAGTGACGGCGAGATCATGGCCGGACGGCAACTCAACCGGATCCGGGTCCGCGAACGCACCCTGCGCACCAAGCTGCAGACCAAAAACACCCCGTCCGCCAAACGCCGGTCGAAGAAGCGGCGACGCAAGGAGGCGCGACGGGCCAAGGACATCAACCACAAGATCGCGAAACATGTGGTGGCCGAGGCAGAACGCACCGGTCGCGGAATCGCCCTCGAAGATTTGACGGGCATCCGCGAGCGGGTACGGCTTCGCAAGCCCCAGCGGGCCACCCTGCACAGCTGGAGCTTTCACCAGCTGGGGCAGTTCATCGCGTACAAGGCCCGCAAGGCCGGCGTGCCGGTGGTGTACGTCGATCCGGCATACACCTCGCGCACCTGCGCCGAGTGCGGCCACATCGACAAGGCGAACCGGGTGAGTCAAGCCCGTTTTGCGTGCCGGTCCTGCGGATTCGTTGATCACGCAGACCGCAACAGCTCCTGCAACATCCGCGCCCGCGCGGAACAGTTGTGGCGACGCGGGGCGCAGTCAACCGCCCCAGACCCACCCCCGAAACCCCGGAGTGGGACCAGACGCAAGCGCCCCGCCACAGCCAGTGGCGCCCGCTGTGCAAGCCCGTCGCTTTAGCGACGGGTAGTTGACAATAGGCGCCACAGACCTGCTTGGCTCTCCCATGCGCACGTTCCCCACGTACGTTCCCCACGTAACGGTCCACACGTACGTTCCCCACGTACCTTCCTCTACGCGGCGACCGGCACGGGCCGGGCGGCGGCGCGCCGGGCGATATGCCTGGCCAGATAGGCCGAGTCGCGGCTCACTCCGTGGATCTCGCCGGAGGCGAAGGCGTACTGGAAGGCGAGGCCGCAGAAGTAGAGGCCGGGCACCTCCTCGACCACGCCGCGGTACTCCACCGGCCAGCCGTTCTCGATCGGGACCGGCAGGTCGATCCAGTCGAAGACCTGCCGGTAACCGGTCGCCCACACCACCGTGCCGACGTCGAAGGACCTCCCGTCGGCCAGACGCGGCAGCCCGTCCTCGACGCCGACGATGTGCTTGGTGATCCATTCGACGCCGCGCTCCTCCAGCTGCGCCCGCTTGATACGCAGCTGAGGCGCCCCGTGGTAGCGCAGCTGCCTCATCACCTTTCGGCCCATGGGGGTGCGCCGGGTGGGTACGGCCTGGCCCGCCCCGATTTCGGTGTGTTGTGTGCTCATACCGCCGAGGCTAGGAATCCGCCGCGGACAGGGCATCGGCCGCGCTACCCAACCGCGGGATCCGGCCGCTGGTGGAATCACCCACAGGGGCCGGACCGTGGCGGGAAGGTCTGAATGATGGTTCACTTCTTTCATGGCCTACCGCAAGACCCCAGCCGAGATCAGTCGCCTCGAAGCCGCCCGCGAGCGGCTCGTCGGCTGCGCCACCGAGGTCGTCGCGGAAGTGGGCTGGGCACAGGCGTCCGTGACCGCCGTCGCCGATGCGGCAGGGATGGCGGCGGGCTCGGTGTACCAGCACTTCCCGTCCAAGGCGGCGCTCGCCGTCGAGGTGTTCCGGCGGGCCGCCGGACGCGAGGTCGAGGTGCTCGGGGAGGTGCTGCGCGGCGGAGGCGATCCCGTCGGGCGGCTCGCCCGCGGCGTCGGCGTCTTCGCCCGCCGCGCCCTGGAGAACCGCGGCCTCGCCCACGCCCTGCTCGCCGCCCCCGCCGAACCGGCGGTCGGCGCCGAGCGCCTCGACTTCCGGCGCCGCTACCGGGCGCTGTTCGCCGAGGTCGTACGCGAAGGGGTCGCGGTGGGCGAACTGCCCCCGCAGAACACCGAGATCACGGCGGCCGCCCTCACCGGCGCGATCGGCGAGGTGCTCGTCTATCCGCTGGGGGAAGCGGCCGATGTCCGCTACGCCGATCCCGGCGCGGAGGCCGTCGAGGTGCTCATCGCCGACCTCACCGCCGCCGCCCTGCGCTGCGCGGGCGCCCCTGCCGTACCGCCGTCCGCCGTACCGCCGTCCGCCGTACCGCCATCTGCCGGGTGACCCACGGCGCGTGCACGCCCGTCGTACCGCCGCCCGCACGCCCGCCGACCACCGCCGCCCGCACGCCGAACCACCTGCCGCGTGACCCCGCCGCCGTCCACGCCCACCACCCGTGACCCCCTCCGGAGGCCCAGATGACCACCAACCCCACCGGCGTGACCCACGAAGTGACCAACCAGGCCCCACCGTTGACCGGCCACAACCCGGCCGACGACGCCGTACTCCTCGAAGGCGTACGACGGGAGGGCGCGGACTGGCACGTGGACGAACTGCTCGGCTTCGGCAAGCTCGTCGGCGGCGAGGAGGCCCGCACCTGGGCCGAGCAGGCCAACCGCTTCGAGCCCGAACTGCGCACCCACGACCGCTACGGCCACCGCATCGACGAGGTCGACTTCCACCCCGCGTACCACTCGCTCCTGACCGCCACCGTCGGCGCCGGCGCGGCAGGTTCCGCCTGGGCCGACGCGCGGCCCGGCGCGCATGTGGCCCGCGCGGGGACGTTCATGCTCGCCACGATGATGGAGCAGGGTCACATGTGCCCGGTCTCCATGACGTACGCCGTCATCCCCGCGCTGCGCCGCGCACCCGAACTCGCCAAGCTCTACGAGCCGTTGCTGACCAGCCGCGTCTACGACCCGGGCCTGCGCACGCCTTCGCAGAAGCGCGGACTGCTCGCCGGGATGGGCATGACGGAGAAGCAGGGCGGCACGGACGTACGCGCCAACACCACCGCCGCCGTGGAGCAGTCCGACGGGACGTGGCGGCTGCGCGGCCACAAGTGGTTCACCAGCGCCCCGATGAACGACCTGTTCCTGGTCCTGGCGCAAGCACCCGGCGGCCTCTCGTGCTTCCTCGTCCCGCGCGTCCTGCCCGACGGAACCCGCAACACCTTCCGCATCCAGCGACTCAAGGACAAGCTGGGCAACCGCTCCAACGCCTCCAGCGAGCCCGAGTTCGACGACACCGTGGCCTGGCTGGTGGGGGAGGAGGGCCGGGGCGTGCGCACCATCATCGACATGGTCACCATGACCCGCCTCGACTGCGTGCTCGGCTCCGCGGGCCACCTCCGCGAATCCCTCGCCCAGGCCGCCCACCACACCCGCCACCGCTCCGTCTTCGGCCGCAAGCTGATCGACCAGCCGCTGATGCGCAACGTACTGGCGGATCTGGCGCTGGAATCCGAGGCGGCGACCACGCTCGGGCTGCGTCTCGCGGGCGCCGCGGACCGGGCACAGCGGGGCGATGCGGGCGAGAAGGCGTTCCTGCGGCTTGCCACCGCGGTCGGCAAGTACTGGGTGTGCAAGCGGCAGCCCGCCTTCGTCGCCGAGGCGCTCGAATGCCTCGGCGGCAACGGCTACGACGAGGCATCAGGGATGCCGCGCCTCTACCGCGAGGCCCCGCTCAACGGCATTTGGGAAGGCTCCGGCAACGTCAACGCCCTCGACCTCCTGCGCGCCCTGGCCCGCGAACCCGCCTCGCTCGACGCCTTCCGCAGCGAGGTCGAGGCGGCCGCAGGCGCGGACGCCCGCCTCGACTCGGCCTGGCGCGGACTGCGGGGCGAACTCGCCCTGACCGAGGACGCCGAGATCCGCGCCCGGCGCGTGGTCGAACGCGCCGCCCTGGTCCTGCAGGCCTCGCTCCTCGTCCGCCACGCCCCGCCCGCCGTCGCCGACGCCTTCTGCGCCTCCCGCCTGGCGGGCGACTCGGGCTTCGCCTTCGGCACGCTGGCCGCCGGGACGGACTTCGGGGCGGTGCTGGAGCGACTGCCGGCGTGAGGCGGGGAGAGAGGGGTGGGAACAGGCTCTCACCCCTCGGGCCGCCGCCACTCCTCCTTGTGCCCGAAACCCTGCCCGTTGTCGATCACGCGCAGCCATACGGGCACGAGCTCCCACAGCGTCGCGGAACCCACGGCGGCGGCGAGGCGCGGGTCCTCGGCGACGTAGGGGAAGGCGCGCAGGTACGCGCCGCGGGCGGCGGCCTCGGCCTCCTCCGGCACCCGCCGCCCGATGCCCCGGCCCTGCACCCCGCGGATCGTGGTCCACGTCTGCCGGTCCGCCTGCGCGGTGAACGCGACGGCGGCGGTGGGGGAGCGGTCGGCGAGTACGGCCCCGTGGACCGTGCTCGGCGAGCTGAGGAAGAGCAGACTTCCGGTGTCGGAGAGGGCGTAGAAGACGGCGCAGGCCTGCGGCTGGCCGTCGCCGTCGATGTACGCGAGGTTCAGTGTGCTGTGTTCGGCGAGCGCTTCGAGGAAGGCCGACGGCGGGGTATGGGTCACGCCACCAGGGTGCACCCCCGGCGCCTACCCCCGGCGCACCCGCACCTTCACCCGTCCGTCCGCCTCCTCGGACACCACCGTCACCCGTATCCCGTGCTCCGTGTCCTCGAAGCTCTCCCCGGGCGCGTACGGCGCGTCCGAGAGTTCCGCGTGCACATTGGGTTTCCGCGTGCAGCCCCCGGAGTCCCGCGCCGAGTCGGCCACCGTCACGGGCCCCTGTCCGGTGTCGACCTCGGCGTCGACCCGGTACACGAGCACCCCCGGCTTGCACACCGCCTCGTCGTTGCCCGCGCGGGTGCGCAGTTCCAGCGCGTACCCGGTGCGCTCGTCGAGCGGTATGAACGCCAGCTTCGTGTCCTCGCCCTTCAGCGCGAGCGGGCTGAGCAGATGCTCGGAGACCCCGGGCGCCGAGGCACACCGCACCTGGCTGTCGTCGAGCCAGCCGAGTTTCCACTTGTGCCAGCCGAGCAGGTCGTTGTTGGCTCCCCAGTCCTCGCTCATGATGTCCCAGTGCCCGACGGCCCCGCCGCCGTCGGCGGTGTACAGGTCGGGCAGGCCGAAGACGTGCCCGTTCTCGTGGGGCAGCACCCGGTAGCCGGTCTCGTGGTACGAGCCCGAGCCGTCGTCCTGGCGGCTGTAGACGAAGGAGGCGTTGGCGACGGGCACCCCGTCCGCCACGGGCGCCTGGTGGTTCCCGGCGAAGGTCACCGAGAGCACGGTGTCCAGCGCGGAGGGACCGGCGTTCGGGGTGACGAGTATGTTCACGAGGTCGTACGCGGCGAAGTCCACGTCCGGGTCGGCGGCCCGCACGATGTCCGTGACCAGCGCACGGTAGCCGGGATCGAAAGGGGCGCCGCGCTCTATTCCGTACGCGGCGAAGTCCTGCGGCATCCGCAGCCAGTCCTTGACCGGCGTCTCCGGCCGGTAGTCGAGCCGTCCGTAGGAACTGGCGGCGAACCACTCGCGGGTCTGCGGGAAGAACTCGCCGTGGCGCTCCAGCGCCGTGCCCTCGCCGGGGGCGTCGGGGAAGTCGACCATGAGGTTCAGGGCGCGGACGGTGCCCGTGGAACGGGCGTAGCCGGGCGGTGTGGGCACGCCCTCGGACATCTGCACCCCCATCGAGCCGGTGATCATGCACGGGCCGAGGGGTGAGGAGCGGGACGCGGACACCGGGCCTGCCGCGCTGCCGGTGCGGGCGAGGAGCTGTCCGGTGCTGGCCGTGGCGGTCACGGAGAGGACCAGCGCCGAGGCTGCTGCCAGCCAGGTGCGACGCGGCCTGGATATCCACCGGGGCCTGGATATCCAGTGGCGGGACAGCTGCATGCGAGGGCCTTCCGGTCCGGCGCGCGGCGGCGGAGGGCGGCCGCGTCCTTCGGGGCGGCAGTACGTGGTGCCGCGTCCTTGACGATCACCCTGTGCCGGAGGCGCGACACGCGCGCGCTGGGTGCGCCGATCGTGGGATTCTCGCGACGGGAAGGTGTGAGGCGGGTCACGTGGGGGTGGGGAAATAACCGGGGAAGCTCTCCCCGTTTAGACTCGTGTATGTACGAAACGGGGATCCACTCCCCGGATCAGTGAAAGGAAGCCCGGGATATGGCCACCGCAGCCGACGCGGCTACCTCGGACACCGCACCCGCCGCCGAACCGCAGCGCCGCACGCCCCGCCCGCGGGCCGACGCACTGCGCAACCGTGAGCGGATCATCGCGGCGGCCCGGGAGATGTTCGTCGAGTTCGGCCCCGAGGTCCCGTTCGACGAGATCGCCCGCAGGGCCGGTGTCGGCAACGCCACCCTGTACCGGAACTTCGCCGACCGAGCCGAACTCGTCCGCGAGGTCGTCCGCTCCGTGATGGACCGCGTATCGGACCGGGCCGAGCAGGCGCTCGCCGAGGAGAGCGACCCCTTCGAGGCGCTGCGCCGCTTCGTGCACGAGGCGGCCGACGAACGGATCGGCGCCCTGTGCCCGATGCTCTCCGGCGACTTCGAGCAGGCGCACGCGGATCTCGACGCTTCCCGCGACCGGATCGAAGGCCTCGTCGACACGCTGATGGAGCGGGCGCGCAGCGCGGGGCGGCTGCGCACGGACGTCGCCGTCGGCGACCTGATGGTCGCGCTCTCCCAGCTCACCCGCCCCCTGCCCGGCTCGGGCTGCGTGAACTTCGACCAGTTCGTCCACCGTCACCTGCAGCTCTTCCTGGACGGCCTGCAGGCACCGGCCCGGTCCGAACTGCCGGGCACCGCAGCCACTTTGGAGGACCTCCGCAAGAACGGCTGACCGGACGGCGTCGGCACCGATGAATCCCGGCGCCTCGCACAGTCACCCCTACGAACCTCTTCTTCTTCCGCCTCCTTCTCCTTCTTCTCCTCCTTCTGCTCCTCCCTTACGACTCTCTTCCCTCTCCTCCTTACGACTCTTCATCGCGTGCCGCCGTGCGCGCGAGCTCTCACGAAACACCGAGGTGGGTACCCCCATGTCCGAAACAGCCCCCAAGCCCGGCGCCGGGCCCGACCCGAAGCGATGGACCGCCCTGGTCTTCATCGCCCTGGCGCAGCTCATGGTCGTGCTCGACGCCACGATCGTGAACATCGCGCTGCCGACCGCCCAGCAGGACCTGGGGATCTCGGACGGCAACCGGCAGTGGGTCATCACGGCCTACGCCCTGGCCTTCGGCGGCCTGCTCCTGTTCGGCGGCCGGATCGCCGACCTGTGGGGCCGCAAGCGCGCCTTCGTGACCGGCCTGGTCGGTTTCGCCGGTGCCTCCGCGCTCGGCGGCGCCGCGACCGGCGAGGCCATGATGCTGATCGCCCGCGCCGCACAGGGTGCCTTCGGTGCGCTGCTCGCACCGGCGGCGCTCTCGCTGCTCGCCGTCATGTTCACCGATGCCAAGGAGCGCGCGAAGGCCTTCGGTATCTACGGTGCGATCGCCGGTGGCGGCGGCGCCGTGGGGCTGATTCTCGGCGGGGTGCTCACCGAGTACCTGAACTGGCGCTGGACCTTCTTCGTCAACATTCCCTTCGCGGTCGTGGCCGCCCTCGGCGCGTACTTCGTGATCCGTGAGCCGGCCGGCGGCCGCAACCGCTCGCCGCTCGACATCCCGGGCGTGCTCCTGTCGACGCTGGGTCTGGTCGCGCTCGTCTACGGCTTCACGCGCGCCGAGTCCGAGGGCTGGACCGACTCCCTGACCGTCGTGACGTTCGCCGCCTCCGTGGTCCTGCTGCTCGCGTTCGTCCTCACCGAGCGCCAGGTCCGCTCGCCGCTGCTGCCGCTGCGCGTCGTGACCGACCGCAACCGTGGCGGTGTCTACCTGTCGCTCGGTCTTGCGGTCATCGCGATGTTCGGCCTGTTCCTCTTCCTGACCTACTACCTGCAGATCGTCAAGGGCTACAGCCCGGTCATGACCGGCTTCGCCTTCCTGCCGATGATCGCCGGCATGATCACGGGCTCGACGCAGATCGGCGCCCGGCTGATGACACGGGTCCCGCCGCGCCTCCTGATGGGCCCTGGCTTCCTGGTCGCCGCGCTCGGCATGCTGCTCCTGACCCGCCTCGACATCGACTCCTCGTACGCGATGCTGATCCTGCCGGCGCAGCTGCTGCTCGGCCTCGGCATGGGTACGGCGTTCATGCCGGCCATGTCGCTCGCCACCCTCGGAGTCGAGGCGCGGGACGCCGGTGTCGCCTCCGCGATGGTCAACACCTCGCAGCAGGTCGGCGGCGCCATCGGCACCGCGCTCCTGAACACCATCGCCGCCTCGGCCACGACCGCATACCTCGCGGACCACGCGGGCGGTGCCACGAACCCGCAGCTGCTCCAGGCGCGCGCCATGGTCGAGGGCTACACCTCGGCGATCTGGTGGGCCGTCGGCATCCTGCTGGTGTCCGCGGCGCTCGCGTTCACCCTCATCACCACCAAGGCGCAGAGCTCGACGCCGGTCGCCTCCGGCGGCGGTGCGGGTGCGGACGAGGAGGCCACCCTTCCCGCGATGGCGCACTGACACCCGTACGGCAGGCGCGCTGATGCCCGTTACGGCAGGGCGCGCTGATGCCTGTACGGCAGGGCGCGCCCTGACGGGCGCCACGGCACCCGCTCGCGCAGGCGGTCGGGTGCGCGCGTAGGCGCTCAGCGCAGCCAGGGCAGATCGGCACCCGCCTCACCCGGCTGAAGTCCCTCGGCGACGATCTTCATGATCTCGCCGAGGGACTTCTGCTGTTCGGGGGTGAGCCGGTCGAACAGCGCCTGCCGTACGGCGGTGACGTGCCCGGGTGCCGCGCGGCGCAGCACTTCGGTGCCCTGTTCGGTGAGGATCGCGTTCTGGCCGCGCCGGTCGGAGGGGCAGTCCTCGCGGCGGACCCAGCCGTTCTTCTCCAGGCGGGCGACCGCGTGCGAGAGCCGGGATCGGGTGATCTTCGTCTGCCTGGCCAGCTCGGTCATCCGCATCCGCTGCCGGGGGGCCTCGTCGAGCTGGACGAGCAGCGCGTAGTAGAGGTGCGGCAGCTTGGCGTCGCGCTGCAGCTGGCGGTCCAGGTGATCGTCGAGAAGCATGGTGGCGTGCAAGTAGGCGCGCCAGGTCTCTTGTTCCGTATCGCTGAGCCACCGGGGCTCGGCCGGGTCCTCGTTCTTCTTCACCTTCGCCATGCTTCCACTGTACGGAAGGGTTGCTTGAAGGTTGAAAGAAAACGGGCGCGGGAGTAGCTTGAGGGTGTGCTTGAACTTTCAAGCATGTGATCCGTGAGGGAGCCGCCATGAACGCCGCAGCCGCATCCGCCTCCGCAGCCGCATCCGCCTCCGTAGTCGGGTCCGCCTCCGCGTTCGAGGGTGGGCGCATGCCCGCGCTCTATCTCTCGCACGGCGCCCCGCCACTCGCCGACGACGAGCTGTGGCCCGGACAGCTCGCCGCCTGGTCCGCCGTACTGCCCCGGCCGAAGGCCGTCCTGATGGTCTCCGCGCACTGGGAGGAGGCCCCACTCGCCCTCGGTGCGACCGAGACCGTCCCCCTCGTCCACGACTTCTGGGGCTTCCCCGAGCACTACTACCAGGTCGAATACGCGGCCCCCGGGGCGCCGCAGCTCGCCGCATCCGTACGGAAGCTGCTGCAGGCGCCCGGCATCCCGGTGCAGGACATCCCCGACCGGGGGCTCGACCACGGCGCGTACGTACCGCTCGTCGAGATGTACCCGGACGCCGACATCCCCGTCCTGCAGATCTCCATGCCCACCCTCGATCCGCGCCGCCTGATGGACATCGGCCGCAGGCTCGCGCCCCTGCGTGACGAGGGCGTGCTGATCGTCGGCAGCGGCTTCTTCACCCACAACCTGGCGGCGCTGCGGCAGGGCGGAATCCCCTCCTGGTCCACGGAGTTCGACGCGTGGGGGCACGAGGCGCTGGAGGCGGGTGACGTGGACGCGCTGCTCGACTTCACGGTCAAGTCCCCGGCCGGACGGCTCGCCCACCCGCGCACGGAGCACTTCGCTCCGCTGTTCGTGGCGATGGGGGCGGCGGACGCGGCCGGCGAGTTGGATGCGCAGCGGTCGGTGATCGACGGGTTCTGGATGGGGCTGGCCAAGCGGTCGGTGCAGTTCGGCTAGGCGGTTCGGCTAGGCGGTTCGGCCTGCGGGGCGGGGAGGGTTCGCGGGGGAACTGGTGGCGAACGTGAGCCGTTGGTGGGGTGTGGGGTGTGGGGTGTGGGTGGCCCTCGGTCGGGTGTCGGGTGTCGGGTGTCGTCGGTCGGTTGCCGGCCGTCAGGGCGGCCGGGCGGTGCAGGCAACCGGAGTGTGGTCCTCGCCGTCTCTTCGGGCAGGGAAGCGGGCGGGCCGAAGGCGCACCCAGCGGGCGGCCTGACGCCCGGACGGTGTGTGACGCCCGTCTCATTTCGCGGGCGCCGAAGAAGCCGCCCGGGGGGTGCGGGGAAGCCCGGCACACCAGGCCCGACCTGCACCTTTGTGTCATCGCAGGGCGTCGGCCGGGCATGCGGCGGTGCATAGTACTGCAAGATCGCGAAAATTGTTGGGCGTACTGGGAATTCTGTCCGGATTCCAGTCGTTGTTTCCTTCGGAAGCGGTAGTCAGTCGTTATCGGACCGCCGCCCCTGGAGTCCCGAAGACCACCAGCAGGTCCCATTCAACGCAAGGGAGCACGCATGGCAACCCGTGCCGTCGCCCGTCGTCAGTCCGCCAAGGGCGAGACCGACGGGGCAAGCAGTGTTCGCGTCGGAACCGGTGAGATCGCCGACCGCGACCTGGTCGGCATGTATCTGGACGAGATAGCCCGCACCCCGCTGCTCGACGCCGCCAAGGAGGTCGAGCTCTCGCAGATCATCGAGGCGGGGGTGTACGCACGGCAGATCCTCGACGGCACGCTCGAGCAGGCCACCGAGACCGGCAAGGACGCGAGCCGCGAGGAGCTCGAGGCGCTGATCGACGACAGTGAGCGGGCCAAGGACGTCTTCATCCGCTCCAACCTCCGCCTGGTCGTTGCGGTCGCCCGCCGCTACCCGCGCTCGGGGCTGCCGCTGCTCGACCTGATCCAGGAGGGCAATGCGGGCCTGGTGCGGGCGGTCGAGAAGTTCGACTACCGCAAGGGCTTCAAGTTCTCCACGTATGCCACCTGGTGGATCCGGCAGGCCATCACCCGCTCGATCGCCGACCAGTCGCGCACCATCCGCCTCCCCGTGCACCTCGTCGAGGAGCTCGGCCGGATCCGGCGCGTGCAGCGGGAGTTCAACCGTGAGCACGGCCGCGAGCCGGAGCACGCCGAGATCGCCGCGGAGCTCGGCGCCAAGCCGGAGCGCGTGAGCGACGTGCTGGACTGGGCACGTGACCCGGTCTCGCTGAACATGTCGGTGGACGACGACGGGGACACCCAGTTCGGCGACCTCCTGGAGGACACCTCGGCGGTCTCCCCCGAGCAGTCCGTCCTCACGTTGCTGCGCAGCGAGGAGCTCGACGACCTGATCGGCCGCCTGGACCAGCGCACGGCGTCCATCATCAAGATGCGCTACGGCATCGACGACGGGCGCGAGCGCACCCTGACGGAGGTGGGCAAGCAGCACGGCCTGACCCGCGAGCGCATCCGCCAGATCGAGAAGCACGCCTTGCTGGAGCTGAAGAAGCTCGCCCGTGACACGGGCTTCGACGCGGCAGCGTAACCCCCGCGACGGGGCCTCCCCCCCCGTCCCCCGAGACGAGCCCCCGGCGCCTCCCCCCCCCGGCGTCGGGGGCTCACTGTGTTCGGGGAGGGGTGGTGGGGGCGTGGTGGGGGCGTGGTGGGGGCCCGATGGGTGTGGGGGCGTCGGGGCTGCCTGCACCCGACAGAGATTCGGGGGCGCATGGGCCGCAGGCCCCGCAGGGCCCAGGGCGTCACTCCCGGGGGTGCAGGGGCGGAGCCCCGCGGGGGTGTGGGGGCGTCAGCCCCCGCACCCCCTGGCGTCAGCCCCCGGATGCCTGCGTGAGGCGTGTGGCCAGGTGGGCGACCTGGTCGGCGAGTTCCGCGGGGCCGTGTACCCGGAAGTTCACGCCGGTGAGGGCGAGCCGGATCGCCACCCATTCCACGGAGTCACGCACCGACGCCCGCACCCGGCAGGCGTCGTCACCGGAAGGGACCGGCGCGCCGAAGGACGGCGGCAGACGTCGGGCGAGCTCCTCCGCCGGCGCCTCGAACGTGACGTCGATCTCGACGGACGGCGCCGAGCGCCACACCGTCGCCCGCATGAACTCCTCCACATCCCCCGTCGGCACCTCCCGCGGAGCGAACCGCGCTCCCGTGGCGAACGGCTCGGTGACCCGGTCGACCCGGAACGTACGCCAGTCGTCACGATCCACGTCGTACGCGATGAGATACCACCGGCGCCCGGAGGAGAGCAGCCGGTACGGCTCGGTCAGCCGCCGCGTCCGCGCCCCGTCCCCCGCCTCGTAGGAGAACCGCAGCCGCTCGTGCCCGGAGGTCGCGGAGGCGAGCACCGTCAGCGTCTCGGGCGCGATGCTCGCCGAGTCCCCGCCGCCCCCGTACACGTACGAACTCGTCGCGCTCTGCAGCGCGTTGACCCGGTGGCGCAGCCGCGAGGGCAGCACCTGTTCGAGTTTGGTGAGCGCCCGTACCGACGCCTCCTCGATGCCTTCGACCGCATGCCCGGCCCCGGCCCGCAGCCCGACCGCGATCGCCACGGCCTCCTCGTCGTCGAGGACGAGGGGCGGCAGCGCCTTGCCTGCGATGAGCCGGTAGCCTCCGTCGGCCCCCATCGTCGCCTGCACCGGATAGCCGAGGTCACGCAGCCGGTCCACGTCGCGGCGGACGGTCCGTCGCGAGACCTGGAGGCGATCGGCGAGCTCACTGCCCGGCCACTCGCGTGGCGTCTGCAGGAGCGACAGAAGCTGCAGCAGTCGTGCGGGTGTGTCTGTCGTCATGTTCCGAGCATGCCTCGTAATTAGGTCGTGATCTGTCCTACATGACGTTTAACGTACTTCCCATGACGAACACAAGCAGCAGCGCGCAGGGCCCTGCCCAGGCCGTGGGGCAGGACGCGGACCCGGGGGACCGGCGGCGGTGGATAGCCCTGGCCATCGTGATGACCGCATCGTTCATGGACCTCGTGGACGTGACGATCGTCAACGTCGCGCTCCCCACCATCACCCGCGACGAGGGAGCCACCCCCAGCCACATCCAGTGGATCACCGCGGGATACGCCCTGGCCTTCGCGGCCGGCCTCATCACCGGCGGCCGCCTCGGCGACATCTACGGCCGCAGGAAGCTCTTCCTGATCGGTATCACCGGCTTCACCATCGCCTCGGCGCTCTGCGGCTTCGCCGTCAACCCGGACATGCTCGTCGCCTCCCGCATCCTGCAGGGCGCCACGGCCTCGCTGATGGTGCCGCAGGTCCTCTCGATCGTGCACGCGACCTTCCCGGCGCATGAACGCGGCAAGGTCTTCGGCCTGTTCGGCGCGATCGTCGGCCTCGGGGCGGTGACCGGACCACTGCTCGGTGCACTGCTCACCCAGTGGAACCTGTTCGGCCTGCAGTGGCGCCCGATCTTCCTGATCAACCTGCCGGTCGGCATCGCGGCCCTGATCCTCGGCCGCAAGTTCATCAGCGAGTCCAAGGCACCCAAGGCCCTCAAGCTCGACCTCGTCGGCGTGGTGCTCGTCGTGACCGCGCTGCTCATGGTGATCTACCCGCTGACCCGCGGCCACGAGCTCGACTGGCCGCTGTGGGGCCACCTCATGATGGCGGGCGCCCTCCCGGTCTTCGCCCTCCTCGTCGCCTACGAGCGGTACAAGGCGAGGAAGGACGGCTCACCGCTGATCGAGCTGCCGCTGTTCAAGGTCAAGAGCTTCGCGGCGGGCATCGCGGTGCAGCTGACCTTCGGTCTCGTCATGGGCATCTTCTTCCTGGTGTGGACCCTCTACATGCAGGAAGGCCTCGGCTGGAGCGTCCTGAAGGCGGGCCTGACCGGCATCCCGTTCTCGATCGCCGTCTCCACCGCGGCCGGCATCTCCGTGCAGAAGCTTGTGCCGCGCTTCGGCCGCATGGTCCTGCAGTTCGGCGCCCTGACGATGGGTGCCGGCATCCTCCTCTACGT
Source organism: Streptomyces lothianensis (assembly GCF_047779955.1). Classification (NCBI taxonomy): domain Bacteria; kingdom Bacillati; phylum Actinomycetota; class Actinomycetes; order Kitasatosporales; family Streptomycetaceae; genus Streptomyces; species Streptomyces lothianensis. The sequence goes on from NZ_JBLMKT010000036.1 coordinate 190,901, forward strand.
CTGGCAGGCCGGCCACTACGGCACGGACATCACGCCCTGGCTGATGGCCCTTCCGTTGATCGTGATGGGTATCGGCATGGGCCTGATCGTGGCCCCGCTGACCGACGCGGTCCTCTCCGAAGTGCCGCGCGAACACGCCGGATCGGCCTCGGGTCTCATCAACACGACCATGCAGGTGGGCAACGCGCTCGGGCTCGGGCTCGTCTCGGTGGTCTTCTTCGGGCAGCTCTCCTCAGCCGGTGGGCCGCAGGAGCCGGGCGCGGAGTCCCCGGTCGTCCGCGAGCTGATCGGCCTGGAGTTCGCGGACGCGTTCCAGCACGCGCTGAAGTTCGTCGCAGTCATCCTCGTCGGCATCTTCCTGGTGATGTTCGCTCTGCCCCGCAGGTCGAAGCAGCACGTGGAGGGTGGGGACGCCTCCGCCACCGAGGACGCGTCCCCGGCGGACGAGGAGCCGGCGCTCGTCCACTGACCGAGCCTCACCGCACCACGCCCGGCGCCCTCGCATCCTCGCGGTGCGAGGGCGCCGGGCGCTTGAGGCGCCTTGTCGGCCCGCGGAACGCCACTCATCCCGGGCCATAAGCCTCCCCGCCACCGGGACCAAAGTCCGTTCTTGCCCGCATCGGGCCCGAATCTGGCTGTTTGAGCGGCGCGTAGCCGTAGGCTGGTACAGAACCCACAAAAACGGACAGGAAGGCGGAGTCGAACCCTTATGTACGCACCGGAGCGCCAGCAGGAGATACTCCGCCTCGCCCGCGAGGGCGGCCGGGTCGACGTGCTGTCGCTTGCCGAGGAGTTCCAGGTCACCGCCGAGACCGTACGGCGTGATCTGAAGGCACTCGACCGGGCGGGCCTCGTCCGCCGTGTCCACGGCGGCGCCATACCGGCGGGCCGCCTCGACTTCGAGCCCGGGCTCACCGAACGCGAATCCACCGCCGCCGGGCAGAAGGACCGCATCGCACGGGCCGCACTCGCCGAACTGCCCGCCGAAGGCAGCGTCATCCTCGACGCCGGCTCGACCGTGGCCCGTCTCGCCGCCGAGCTGCCGCTCGAATCCGGCCTCACCGTCGTCACCCACTCGCTGCCCACCGCCGCCCGCCTCGCCGACCATCCCGGCGTCCAGCTGCACCTCGTCGGCGGCCGCATCCGGCACCGCACCCGCGCCGCCGTCGACGCCTGGGCCGTGCGCGCCTACGGTGAGATCCGCGCCGACGTGCTCTTCCTCGCCGCCAACGGCTTCTCCGCCGCCCACGGCCTGACCACCCCCGATCTCGCCGAGGCCGCCGTCAAACGCGCCGCCGTCGCCGCCGCCCGCCGCGTGGTGCTGCTCGCGGACTCCACCAAGGCGGGCGAAGAGCACTTCGCGCGCTTCGCCGAGCTCACCGAGGTCGACCTGCTCATCACCGACGCCGACCTCTCCACGGCCGACACCGCGTCCATGGAACGCGCAGGCCCGAGAGTCCGCCGCGTCTGACGCACACGGCCGCCCACACCTCCCGCCACCTGGACGGATGCGCCCCCGAGGCCTGCCGTACCAGCCTCCCGAGGGCGTGCGAGATGCATCACTTCGCGGTCAAAGTCCCTTTCGGGCCCTGTTGAAATACCCGCCGGTAAGGTTCACTTGCCCGCATGTTCGATCAGATCTCGGCAGTACAGCAGATCGGTCTGACGGTGCTCCTCGTCGTGTCCGTCGGCTGGGTCGTCGGCCTGGTCCGTGCCATCCGGCGTGACCGCCGGGAGATCGCGCTCCGGGAGCAGAAGCAGCGCGAGGGCGCGAAGCCGACCCGGCTGGGGCGCGAGGGCGCGAAGCCGACCCGGCCAGGGTGCGAAGGCGCGAAGCCGGTCCGGTTGGCGGCCGTGCCACGTCAGTCCGCGCCGCAGCCCTGCGAGCGTGTCGACCTCACCGCCGAGGAGCGCGAGGCCTTCGCGGGCCTGGTCAGCCGGCTGACGGACCGCTGACCGGCTGCTCAACGACCCCTCACCGACTGCTCACCGGCCGCTGACCTCCGAGCGCCCGTTCCGCGGCCGCCCGTTCCAGGGCCGCCCGTTCGACGAGCGCCCGCTCACCGCTTGGCGCGGCGGCCCTCCATGACCGCGCGGGCCCGATCCTCCTCCCCGTACACCTCGCACACATGGCGCCCGTCCGGCGACCGGGTGTGCTCCACCTCCCACAGGCTCAGCTCCCGGCCGTCCGGCAGCAGGAACGCGTGCTCGTACAGCGTGAACCCGGCCTCCGTGCACCCCGGCCGCCCGAACGCCTGGGTGATCTGGTGCGCCACCGCCGTGCGCAGCAGCCGCGCCGTCTCAGCGGCGGGTCGGTCCGGGTTCTCCGCGCGGCGCAGCAGTCGGCGGGCGTGGTCCGCCGCGTCCTCCTGCGCGAAGTCGTCATACGCCCGCCGCGGCGCGGGCGCGATCAGCAGAACCGTTTCGAGGAGCAGCGGCTCGGCGGGGGACTGGCCGGGCTCCGCGGGCATGCCCAACCGGTCGCGGTGCGGGTGCGGTTCGGCCGGGAAGGGCAGCCAGGATGCCGCGGTGTGCACATCCTCGGCCTCCGTGTACAGCTCGTGCTGCTGCTCGCCGCGCGCCGTCGCATTGTGCACCAGCTCCCACAGGACAAGGACGCTGCCGTCGGCGAGCAGCCAGGTGTGGCGGTATGTCTCACGGTGTAGCCCCGCGCTGTGCTGCGCCGAGTGCAGCGAGACATCGTGCGCGAGGGCCGTGTCGAGGCAGGCGACCGTCTCGTCGGGCAGCTCGAAGGAGTTGAGGGCGCGTCCGAGGAGCAGGCCGGCCTGCTCCGGGGGGGTCTGGTTCGGAACGCTCAAGGTGTCTCCCGGCGTTGCTGTGCTTGCCGCAGCGCGGCGGCGCTTGCTGCTTGTGACCTCTCGGCCGCTCACCGTAGTGCCTGGGTCGGACATCATGTCCGTCGTTCGGGAAAACGTACGAGACTTCCGGGCGGTTCCCGGATGGCGTGCGCCGGGCGGAAGTCGCCGCGCGCCCCTGCATCGCCAGGCCTCCACGGCCCCGGGCAGCTACCCGTACAACTCCCGGTACGAGGGGAACTCGCCGCCCGGCCCGTTCACCCCGTCCGCCGCCTCCACGGCCTTCACGATCGCCCGCGTGACCGTGTCGGCGGCCGCGGCGAGCAGCTCGTTCACGATGCGCAGCGCTGCCGACGGCCCTTCCGGGAGCGGCTTCTCCTGCGTCGCCAGGGTGAACACGGTGTCCCCGTCGTGCAGCAGATGCACCGGCCGTACGGCACGCGCGATCCCGTCATGCGCGGTGCCCGCGAGCTTCTGCGCCTGGGCGCGCGTGAGCGCCGCGTCGGTGGCGACCACGGCGAGCGTGGTGTTCAGGGGCGCACCCGTGCCCGCGGCGGCCTGGAGCTCGGCGGTACGCGCCTTCGCCTCGGCCAGCCGCGCCTGCGCCCGGGCATGCACCTCGGCAGCCGGCAACGGCTCGGGCACCTCGGACGGGCCGAAGTGCTTCCCGTACAGGACGCCCGTGCGCGGATCGGCCACGTCCCCGACCGCGTTCACCACGACCAGCGCGCCCAGTGTGTGCCCCGATTCGAGCCGTACGCTCGCCGTGCCGATTCCGCCCTTGAGCCCGCCGGCCACGGCACCCGTACCCGCGCCGACGGAACCCTGCACGACCTGCGCCGCCCCCGTGCCTTCCGCGCCTTGGGAGCCCTCCGCGCCGCGGGACGCGGCGGCCGCCTCCGCGGCCTCGCGTCCCGAGGACGCATCGGGCCGCGCCCGCCAGTCGCCGCCCCGCCCGAGGTCGAAGACACACGCGGCGGGCACCACGGGGACGACCCGACCCGGGCCGCCCACCGGAAAGCCGCGCCCCTGCTCCTCCAGCCACGCCATCACACCCGAGGCCGCGTCGAGCCCGTACGCACTGCCCCCGGTCAGCACCACCGCGTCGACGCGCTGCACCAGATTCCGCGGATCGAGCGCATCCGTCTCCCGCGTGCCGGGCCCGCCACCGCGCACATCCACGGCGGCCACGGCCCCGCCCTCGGGCGCGAGCACGACGGTCGTCCCCGTCAGCCGGCCGTCACCGGTGCGGGTCGAATGGCCGACGCGCACGCCCCGCACGTCCGTGATCGCGTCCCTGGACTGGTCGGTGCCGTGTTCCATGCTTCATACGTACCATGCACCGGCCATACGGGAGTTGGGGCGCGGCCCGGCATCGGCGCGGCGCCCCGCGTCGCTCGCCCCATGCCCGGCCCGCGCACCACGACCGGGGCGGCTCACCACCCGGGCGCCGCTCACGTGGGGCGGGCCTCGGCGCGGACCATGCGGGCCGTGAGCACCGTGCCCGTGGCGACCGTCGCCGCGAGCACCAGGCCCGCCGCGAGCACCGCCCAGTGCCCGGCGAACGTGCAGGCGAGAACGGCCACCGCACTGCACGGCAACACCAGTTGCTGGGCGAGGCCCACCTTGAAGTGCCGTGAGTGCAGCGCCCACACCGTGATCAGGTACAGGGCCGTCGGCACGGTCACCGCGGCCGCCGCCGCGAACGTCGAGATATGCGCCTCGTGCAGGGCCTCCTCGACCGCCACCTCCAGACCCGCACCGATCGCCGCCGCCGTTGCGAAGATCACGTAGTGCCCGTAACCCCACAGGAAGGCCTGCCGGTTGGAGCGCAGGTGACCGTGGATCGGCACCACGAAGTAGATCCACCAGACGGCGAACACGATCAGCAGCCCGCCCGCGGCGACGGGCAGCAGCTCGTCCAGCGCGTCGTTCTCCTCGATACCGGACTTCACGGCGACCGTCGCGGCCGCGATCGTCTCGCCGAGCACGATGATCGTGAACAGGCCGTACCGCTCGGAGATGTGGTGCGCGTGCCAGGTGGTCGTGTGCCCGCGCTCCGCGACGACCGGCACCGCCATCTCGACCAGCGCCATCACCAGGAACACCCACGGCAGGGCGCTCTCCGGCGCGAACAGCAGCGCCGTCCAGCCGATCTGGGCGATGACGATCCCCGTCGCGTATCGCAGGGCCATCGTCCGCTCGGCACCGCTCGCATGCCGCGCGGCCCGCAGCCACTGCGTGACCAGGGCGAGCCGCATCACCACGTACCCCAGCCAGACCACGAAGAAGTCGTGCTCCAGGAAGGCGCGCGAGACGCCCGCGGCGAGGATCAGCACACCGGCGATCTGGATCAGGGTGACCACACGGTAGAGGGCGTCGTCGTTGTCGTACGCGGAGGCGAACCACGTGAAGTTCATCCACGCCCACCAGATCGCGAAGAAGACCATCGCGTAGTCGAGGATGCCCTCGCCCGCGTGGCCCTCGGCGATCGCGTGCACCAGCTGCACTCCGGCCTGCGCGACCGCCACCACGAAGCACAGGTCGAAGAACAGCTCCAGCGGTGTGGCCGCCCGGTGCCCCTCCGCCCGGTTGCGGGAGACGAGCGGCAGCAGGGGGCGCGGGGGTCTCGGGCGGCTCGGCTTGCCCGGTCCGGCGGATGCTGAGGGTTCCGGTTCGTACGTCATGCCGGACAGGGTGGCAGCGCGAGGACCGCCGGGCCGCGCGGCGGGGCCGGTGGCCCGGGCCGTCAGCCTCCTTGGCGCAGCCCTCCGCGCCCCGGCCGTACCCTGGACGCATGAGCGCCACCCCGAAGCCCCGCGAGGGCGAGCAGCCCGAGCAGCCGAAGCCGAGGCCCGCGCTGGCCTTCGACGACCCGCTCGACCAGCAGTCCTCGGACGATACGGACCGGGGCTGGGGCGAGCGCCCCACGTCCGGCGGCGACAGTGCGGCCGACCTCGCACGCTTCCTCGACGAGAAGCCGCCGCACCACATCTGAGCGCCTGCCGCAAGCCCGGCGGGCTTGCGGCCCGCTAGCTCTGACCCGCGCCCGGCTGACCGGAAGCGCCCGGCTGTCCGGGACCGGCCTGCCCCGCCGCACGCTGCGCGACCAGCGTGTCGCGGATCTCCTTGAGCACCTCCAGCTCGGTGACCTCGAGCGTCTCGTGGACGCCTTCCTTCGCCTTGCGCCGGGCCTCCGCCTTGGCCAGGTACTTGGCCATGGGCAGCACCATCAGGAAGTAGACGACGGCGGCGGTGATCAGGAAGCTCAGGGTGGCGCTGAGCACCGTGCCCCACATGATCGGGATTCCGGAGACGACCTCGCCGTCCACGTACTCGCACGGGCCCTTGAGGCACGAGCTGTAGTCGTCGAGGTCCTCGGTGCCGAACGCCCCGACCAGCGGGTTGATCACGCCCTTCACCACGGAGTTCACGATGTTGGTGAACGCGGCGCCGATGACGACCGCGACCGCCAGGTCGACCACATTCCCGCGCATCAGGAATGCTTTGAAGCCTTCCCACAGGCTGGTCTTGTTCTCGCTCACCGTGGAGCCTTTCGTCGCTGCTTGCATGGAAACGGAAGCTGCCATTAGGCCCGGCGGTCCGAAGCGGAGTCCAATCCATGCACACGAACAGGTGAGTTGGCGAACTACCGCTCGCGCGGCGCCCGGTGCTCATCGCAGCGTCACCGCGAGCGAGGTGCCCGCGCCCGCTCCCACCAAGGCCGTCGACACGGCACGGGGTGCCTCCAGCACCACCAACGCGCCCCCGCCCGGGCTCTCCTGGCCCTCCCGGTCCGCCTCGGGCACCTGCGCCACGCGCACGTCGGTGGCCACGATCCGGGCCCGTCCGTTGTGCCCGCCCGCAGCCACCACATCGACCCGGTCGCCGGGTTCGAGCAGGCGCACGGCCGCGGCATCGGCGATCCGTACCGGGGCGGACACCAGCTCGACCGGGCGGGCCGCCGGTGCCGCGGCGGCCTCGCCCGCATCCGTACGGGGCTCAGGCCCCGGACTGCTCCGCGCGCCAAGGGCCAAGGTGGCGGCTGCGACCGCGAGCCCGGCCGCGAGCACGCGTCTGCGCCGTCGCAGCGCTCTCCGCAGCCGCGTGCTGCCCCCTCGTACATGCAGTGGGGAGAAGTGCGGCACATCGCAGGAGGGTGGTGGAACCGCGGCGGTCGCGGGCGAGTGCGGAGCCGAGGGATCCACGGGAGCCGAGGGATTCACGGGAGCCGAGGGATCCACGGGAGCCGAGGGAACTGATGGCTCCGCGGAGGACTGCGACAAGGCCTCCTGAGAGGCCTGCGGAAGGGAACATGTGGAGGACACAGGGACCACGGGGATCACCGCCTGACGTGAGAGGACGTCGCCGAACGCCCCTCACGATCCACCTCTCGCCGAGATCCCGCCGAGCCCTGTGGACAACCAGCCGGTTGTGGAGAACCCCGTCACCCGTACGGGCAGCCTCAGGGAAGCTCGATCCCCAGATCCCACCCGTCATGCGCCCGCGTGCACAGACAGGACCGCTCCGACGTCTCCGGAAGCGCCCCGACCACGTCGAAGAGGACCTCACGAAGCCGCCCGACGTTCTCGCCGAACACCTTCAGGACCTCCGTGTGCGAGACCCCGTCACCGGTCTCGGCGCCCGCGTCCAGGTCCGTCACCAGCGAGAGCGAGGTGTAGCAGAGCCCCAGTTCGCGGGCGAGCACCGCCTCCGGATGTCCGGTCATGCCGACCACCGACCAGCCCATCGCCGCATGCCATTGCGATTCGGCGCGGGTCGAGAAGCGCGGCCCCTCGACGACCACCATGGTCCCGCCGTCCACCGGTTCCCAGTCCCGCCCGCGCGCGGCCGCGAGCGCGGCACCGCGGCCGACGGGGCAGTACGGGTCGGCGAACGTCGTGTGGACGACGTTCGGGACGGTGCCGTCCGGCAGCGGATGCCCGTCGAAGAAGGTCTGCACCCGCGCCTTGGTGCGGTCCACCAGCTGGTCGGGCACGAGCAGCGTCCCGGGCCCGTACTCGGCGCGCAGTCCGCCGACCGCGCACGGACCGAGGACCTGGCGTACGCCCATGGAGCGCAGCGCCCACAGGTTGGCCCGGTAGTTGATGCGGTGCGGCGGCAGGCTGTGCCCGCGCCCGTGCCGGGGCAGGAAGGCCACGGTCCGGCCGGCGAGCTCGCCGAGGAAGAGGGAGTCGCTGGGCGCTCCGTAGGGGGTTTCCACCGTGACCTCGGTCACGTCCTCCAGGAAGGAGTAGAACCCGGAGCCACCGATCACACCGATCTCTGCGTTCGCCATGCGGTCAGCGTAGTCATACGCCTGAACCCCGCCGCCACGGAGGCTGCGGGGTTCAGAAAAGCGTAAGAAACGTAAGAAGCGCGTCCGGGACGTCAGGCTGCCGACGTCGAAGACGAGGAGGCGGGTGCCGAGGACGAAGACGACGAGGACGAGGACGAGGACGAAGCGGACGACTTCGAAGCGTCGGACGAGGACGTCGAGGACGACGAAGAGGAGGACGACGAGGCAGGTGTGCTGCTCGACGACGAACCGCGGCTGTCGTTGCGGTAGAAGCCCGAGCCCTTGAACACGATGCCGACGGCCGAGAAGACCTTCTTGAGGCGTCCCTGGCAGCTCGGGCACACGGTCAGCGCGTCATCGGTGAACTTCTGCACCGCCTCGAGGCCTTCGCCGCACTCGGTGCACTGGTACTGATACGTCGGCACTTGCTTCCTCCTGGCACTCTCACTCGATGAGTGCTAACGACGGTCCATAGTGACCTATTCCCCGGGATCAGTCCACCGTGGCGAGCGCGCGGTGACCGACACCACGTGCCACGGTCCGCCCCGCGGAGGGCGGCGCGAGCCTGCCGCGCAGCGCGAACAGGGTCAGCAGCGCGAGCGCGGTGGCGGCCGCGGGCACCAGGAATCCGTAGCTCGCGCCATGCGCGTCGGCCAGCCGTCCGGCGGTGGTCACGGCGGCGGCCTGCCCGAAGGCGACCGCGCCCGTCAGCCAGGTGAAGGCCTCGGTGCGGGCGGAGGCCGGCACCAGCTGCTCGACCAGCGTGAACGCGGTGATCAGGGCCGGTGCGATGGACATGCCCACGAGCAGGCCGACCAGGGCGAACATCGCCACCGAGTCCAGCGACCACAGGGTCGCGGCGAACACGGCGAGCGAGGTGTAGCCGAGCAGCAGTCGGCGGCGCGGCCCGATCTTCCAGGCGATGGCACCGCAGGCGATGCCCGCGACCATGTTGCCGGTGGCGAAGATGCCGTACAGGAGGCCGTTCACGCCCTCCTGGCCGATCTCCTCGGCGAAGGCGGTCAGCGAGACCTGCATGCCGCCGAAGACGGCGCCGATGCCGAGCAGCGCGACGATCAGTGCGCGCACGCCCGGGATGGCCAGCGCGGAGGTCGTCCTGCCGTGCTCGGCGCCCGTGGCGTGGCGGGGGGGCTGGGTGGAGCGCTGCGCGGCGAAGAGGAGGCCGCCGGCGAGGGTCAGGACCGCCTGGGCGGCGAGGCCTGCGCCCGGGTGGATGTAGGTGCACAGCGCGGTGGCCAGGACGGGGCCGACAACGAAGGTGAGCTCGTCGGTGACGGACTCGAAGGCCGCGGCGGTCGGCAGCAGGTGCCGGCGCTCCGGGTGGTCGAGTACGGCGGCCCAGCGGGCCCGGACCATCGGTCCGACCTGCGGCACCGAGGCGCCGGCCGGTACGGCCGCGAGGAACAGTGCCCACAGCGGGGCGTCCGCGAGGGCCAGGGCGGTGAGCAGGATCACCGCGGCGGCGTTGATCAGGACGCCGGGGATCAGGACGGCGGACTGTCCGAAGCGGTCCGCGAGCTTGCCGCTCTGCGGGGCGAACAGGGCCATGGAGATACCGGTCACCGCGGCGACGGCGCCCGCGGTGCCGAAGGACCCCGTGGTGTGCTGCACGAGCAGCACGATCGCCATCGTGAGCATCGCGAACGGCTGCCGGGCGGCGAAGCCGGGCAGGACGAAGGAGAGGGCACCGGGTGTGCGCAGGAGCTGCCCGTAGCCAGGGCGGGACTCGACCGTGGACGCCACGGTCCTTGCCTTTCTGCTGCCTGGTAGCGGGCCCGTATGGCTATCGCCGAGAGCTGTCCTCGTGCGCAGGGATCGTCGGTGATGCCGGTCCCTGCGGGGGTCTCGGCCGCCGTGCGAACGCGCCAGCTCTGCGTCAGGCAGAGGTGATTCGTTTTCGGTTCACATTGATTGTACGGGTTTCTGCGTCCGCGCGCCTCGGAAATGCCAACCTCGGGCCACGTACGGCCTGCGATTAACGCCACACCGGCACCCGAACCGGCACCGGCACCCACGACCGCCCCCGGCGCCCGACACCTGCCCCGGCCCAGCACCCGCGCCCCGACCGCCGCCCGCACCAGCGACCACCGCCGCCCGGCACCGGCACCCACACGCCGCTCACCCGGCTCAGGACACCCCGGCCCAGGACACCCCGGCCCAGAACACCCCGGCTCAGGACACCCCCGTCCCCAGCCACCCGGCCAGCTTGCCCCCCTGCCCGACATCCCGCAGCCGCTTCTCGGTCGCGTCCCGTACCGGATCCGTGGCCACCACGAGCAGTTCGTCGCCGCGGCGCAGCACCGTGGTGGGCCCGGGCACGAAGGACTTCTCGTCGCGTACGACGAGGGTGACCGCCGCGCCCGCGGGCAGCCGCAGCTCGCCGACCTCGACGCCGTGCATCTTGGAGCTCTCCGGGATCGCCACCGAAAGCAGATGGCCGCGCAGCCGCTCCAGCGGCGCGGATTCGACGCCGAGGTCGGCCGCCTCGCCGGACTTGCCGAGCTTCAGGGCGCGGGCGAGCCAGGGCAGCGTCGGTCCCTGGATCAGTGTGTAGACGACGACGAGCACGAAGACGATGTTGAAGATCCGCTCGTTGCCCCTGATCCCGGAGACCATCGGGATCGTGGCGAGAATGATGGGCACCGCGCCGCGCAGCCCGGCCCAGCTCATCAGGGCCTGCTCGCGCCAGGGGATGCGGAAGGGCAGCAGGCCGAGGAGGACCGAGAGCGGGCGGGCCACCACGGTGAGGATCAGCCCGATGACCACGGCGGGCCAGAAGTCGCCGATCAGGTGGGACGGCGTGACGAGCAGTCCGAGCAGGACGAACATGCCGATCTGGGCGATCCAGCCGAGCCCGTCCGCGAAGCCGCGGGTGGCCGGCCAGTGCGGCAGCTTCGCGTTGCCGAGGACCATCGAGGCCAGGTAGACGGCGAGGAAGCCGGAGCCGTGCGCGCTCGCGCCCGCCGCGTAGGCCGTGACCGCGATCGCCATGACGGCGATGGGGTAGAGGCCGGAGGCGGGCAGCGCGATGTGCCGCAGGCCCCAGGCGCCGAGGAAGCCGACCGCGAGTCCGATGGCGGCGCCGATCGCGAGCTGCAGCGCGATGTCGCCGATCAGGACGTACCAGGCGCGGACAGGATCGATGGAGGAGAAGGCCACGACCAGGATGACGACGGGGGCGTCGTTGAAGCCCGACTCCGCTTCGAGTACGCCCGTCACGCGCGAGGGCAGCGGCACCTTGCGCAGCACGGAGAAGACGGCCGCGGCATCGGTCGAGGAGACGACCGCGCCGATGATCAGGGCCTGGCGCCATTCGAGCCCGACGAGGTAGTGCGCGCCCGCGGCGGTGACGGCGACGCTGATGGCCACGCCGGCCGTGGACATCACCATCGCGGCCGGCAACGCGGGCCTGATGTCCTTCCACTGGGTGCCGAGGCCACCTTCGGCAAGAATCACGACAAGTGCGGCATAGCCGATGACCTGCGTCAACTCCGCATTGTCGAAGGTGACGTTGAAGATCCCGTCCTGGCCGATGGCGATGCCGATGCCCAGGTAGAGGAGCAGGCTCGGCAGGCCGCTGCGCGAGGAGATCCGTACGGCCGCGACGGCGATGAGCAGGACGAGTGAGCTGATCAGAAGGAGCTCGTTGAGCTGATGAACAGTCAGTGGCCGTTCCTTTCCGTGCGTGGCGGTACTTCGTTACCTTACCTAATCGTTAACGTTTTCTTGACGGTGAGACGGCGGCCGGGAGGGTCACCAGGACGGCGGAACCGACTCCGCTTCCTGACGCGCACCGAGCTGCGCCTAAGGTTGCTCCTGCACTCAGGGACCTGTCCGAAGTCGCCCGCCACTCGCCCGACGTCAGGCCCCCGAGGACCCCAGGACCACCGCACGGCACACCGAGGCCGGCAAGGACCACAAGGACAGCGATGCCCGCGAACACCACCGCCACGTCGGGTGGCCGCACGGCCGGCCGCAAGAAGGGGCGCCGTCTCCGCCTGTTCGTCATCGTCCTCGCGGTGGCCCTCGTGGCGGGCCTCGGCTTCGGCGCCTGGTGGAGCATCAGCACCGTGCGTGCCTCCCTTCCGCAGGTGAAGGGTTCGCTCACCCTCGACGGCCTCTCCGCGCCCGTGGACGTACGCCGGGACGCCCAGGGCATCCCGCAGATCTACGCCGACACCGCCGAGGACCTGTTCCGCGCGCAGGGCTACGTCCAGGCGCAGGACCGGTTCTGGGAGATGGACGTACGCCGCCATCTGACCTCGGGCCGGCTGTCCGAGATGTTCGGCAAGGGGCAGGTCGACACCGACGCGTTCCTGCGCACCCTCGGCTGGCGCCGGGTCGCGCAGCAGGAGTACGACGAGGAGCTCTCCGCCGAGACGAAGAAGTACCTGCAGGCGTACGCGGAGGGCGTCAACGCCTACCTCGACGTCGAGGACGGCAAGGCGCGCAAGTCCGGCGAGGACATCTCGGTCGAGTACGCGGCCCTCGGCTTCACCACCGACTACGAGATCGAGGAGTGGACCCCGGTCGACTCGGTGGCCTGGCTCAAGGCGATGGCCTGGGACCTGCGCGGCAACATGCAGGACGAGATCGACCGCTCGCTGATGTACAGCCGGCTCGGCCCGAAGCAGATCGCCGAGCTCTATCCCGGCTACCCGTACAAGACGCACGAACCGATCGTGCAGGAAGGCGCGGTCGACGGCGCCACGGACACGTACGAGCCGAAGGCCTCCGCCACCCGTGGCCAGGCGGGTTCCGGCTCCGCGAACGGCCTGCAGAGCGGTGAGACGGGCGCGGCCCTGGGCACCCAGCTCGCCGGCCTCTCGAAGGTCCTCGAGAACATGCCCGACGCTCTCGGCCCCAACGGCAACGGCATCGGCTCCAACTCCTGGGTGGTCTCCGGCAAGCACACCACCAGCGGAAAGCCGCTGCTCGCCAACGACCCGCACCTCGCGCCCATGCTGCCCTCGCTCTGGTACCAGATGGGCCTGCACTGCCGCAGCATCAGCGAGAAGTGCCAGTACGACGTCTCCGGCTACACCTTCTCCGGCATGCCCGGCGTGATCATCGGCCACAACCAGGAGATCGCCTGGGGCATGACCAACCTCGGTGCCGACGTCACCGACCTGTACCTGGAGAAGATCCAGGGCGACGGCTATCTGCGCGACGGCAAGGTGCAGCCGTTCGAGACCCGCAAGGAGACCATCGAGGTCGCCGGCGGCAGGAGCCGCAGCATCACCGTCCGCGAGACCGACAACGGCCCGCTGGTCTCCGACCGCAGCGAGGAGCTCAGGGACGTCGGCGAGGAGGCGCCCGTCGAGAGCGCGGCCCCCGACCGCGCCGACGGCTACGCGATCGCGCTGCGCTGGACCGCCCTCGACCCGGGCCGCTCCATGGACGCCGTGTTCAGCCTCAACCGGGCCACGGACTTCAAGCAGTTCCGGGCCGCGGCCGCCCTCTTCGAGGTCCCCTCGCAGAACCTGATCTACGCGGACCGCGAGGGCAACATCGGCTACCAGGCGCCCGGCCGGATTCCCACGCGCGCCGAAGGCCACGACGGCACCCTGCCCGCGCCCGGCTGGGACTCCGGCTACGACTGGACCGGCTTCATCCCGCAGAAGGCACTGCCCTACGAGTACAACCCGAAGCGCGGCTACATCGTCACCGCCAACCAGGCCGTCGTCGACGAGTCGTACCCGTACCCGATGACCCGGGACTGGGGCTACGGCGCCCGAAGCCAGCGCATCAACGACCTCATCGAGTCGAAGATCGAGGGTCGCGGCAAGGTCTCGACCGAGGACATGCGCACGATGCAGATGGACTCGCGCAACGAGATCGCGGTGAAGCTGACGCCCCTGCTGCTCAAGGTCGACATCGAGGACCCGGACGTACGCGACGGCCAGCAGCTCCTGGAGGGCTGGGACTACACGCAGAGCCCGGACTCGGCGGCCGCCGCGTACTTCAACGCCGTGTGGCGCAACATCCTCAAGCTCGCCTTCGGCGACAAGCTGCCCAAGGAGCTGCGGGTCGAGGGCGACTGCATCAGCGTCGAGCCCGCCGACAAGACCGGCCCGGTCGACGACCCCGACGCCCGCGTACGCGAGTGCGGCCAGCGGGACCCGGACGCGGCGCAGCCGGACGGCGGCGACCGCTGGTTCGAGGTGGTGCGCCGGCTCGTCGACGACGAGGACAGCCAGTGGTGGCACACCGACGCCACCCGCACCGATCCGGCGACCAAGACCCGTGACCAGCTGTTCGCGCGGGCCATGGAGGACGCCCGCTGGGAGCTGACCGCCGAGCTCGGCAAGGACATGGACACCTGGAGCTGGGGCCGGCTGCACACCCTGGAGCTGAAGAACCAGACCATCGGCACCGAGGGCCCCGGCTTCATGCAGTGGCTGCTCAACCGCGGCCCGTACGAGCTCGGCGGCGGCGAGGCCGCGGTCGACGCGACCGGCTGGAACGCGGCCGGCGGCTACTCGGTGATCTGGGTGCCGTCGATGCGGATGGTGGTCAGCCTCGCCGACTTCGACAAGTCGAAGTGGGTCAACCTGACCGGTGCGTCGGGGCACGCGTACAGCCCCAACTACACCGACCAGACCGAGAAGTGGGTCAACGGCGAGCTGTACGACTGGGCGTACGGGGACGAGGCGGTCGAGGAGGCCACCGAGAACCACCTGGTGCTCAAGCCGTGAGGCCCTGACGAAGGCCGCTCAGAACGTACGCACCCCCGCGGGGGTGACCACCGCGTGCACGGGGTGGTCGTGCGGTTCCGCCGGAACCCGCGCGACCACCTCGTTCTCGTAGAGCAGCACCACGAGCCGCGGATGCGCACCGGCCCGCTCGAGCCGCGCCAGCACCCGGTCGTACGAGCCGCCGCCGCGCCCGAGCCGCATGCCGCGCCCGTCGACGGCGAGGCCCGGCAGCAGGACCGCATCGGCCCGTGTGACGGCCTCGGGGCCGAGTCGCTCGCCGTCGGGTTCGAGCAGGCCGCGGGAGGCCGGCGAGAGCCGATCGGCGCCTTCGTACGCGGCCCAGTCGAGGTCGTTGTCCGCGAGCAGCACGGGCAGCAGCACCCGTACGCCGCGCTCGCGCAGGGCATCGAGCAGCACCCGCGTGCCGGGTTCGCGGCCCACGGAGACATACGCGGCGACCACCGCGCCCGGGGTGTTCAGGGCGGGCAGCGCGAGCGCCCGCTCGCTCAGCGCGGCGGCCGCCACCTGCACGTCATCCGCCGTCAAGCCTTTCCTCATGTCGAGGAGTTCCCGGCGCAACCCGGCCTTGGCAGTCTTGTCGTCGCTCACGCGCCCGGCGGTGTCGTCGGGCCTGCGGTCGGGGTCGATTGTCACAGGTCGTCCACACCGATCACGTCCAAAGCACCTCAAAGGGAATCAACTGAGCGGAACCAAATGTTCCGCCCGTTCTCAGCGGATATGGTGCGGGGCATGACTGAGCGCCCCACCATCACCAAGGCTGTCATCCCGGCAGCAGGTCTCGGCACCCGCTTCCTGCCGGCCACCAAGGCGACCCCGAAGGAGATGCTTCCGGTCGTCGACAAGCCGGCCATCCAGTACGTGGTGGAGGAGGCCGTGGCGGCGGGTCTGTCCGATGTCCTGATGATCACCGGCCGCAACAAGCGCCCGCTCGAGGACCACTTCGACCGCAACTACGAGCTGGAGAACGCCCTGGAGAAGAAGGGCGACGAGAGCCGCCTCGCCAGGGTCCGGGAATCCAGCGACCTGGCCACCATGCACTACGTGCGCCAGGGCGACCCCAGGGGACTCGGCCACGCCGTCCTGTGCGCCGCCCCGCACGTCGGCCAGGAGCCCTTCGCCGTCCTCCTCGGCGACGACCTGATCGACGCCCGCGACCCGCTCCTCAAGCGCATGGTCGAGGTCCAGGCCCGTGAAGGCGGCAGCGTCATCGCCCTCATGGAGGTCGACCCCGCGCAGATCCACCTCTACGGCTGCGCGGCCGTCAAGCCGACCGGCGAGGACGACGTCGTCGAGATCACCGGCCTGGTCGAGAAGCCCGACGCCGCCGAGGCACCCAGCAACCTCGCGATCATCGGCCGCTATGTACTCGCCCCGGAGATCTTCGCCATACTGCGTGAGACCGAGCCCGGCCGCGGCGGCGAGATCCAGCTCACCGACGCCCTGCAGAAGCTCGCGACGTCCGACGAGGGCGGACCGGTGCACGGCGTGGTCTTCGACGGACGGCGCTACGACACCGGGGACCGCGGCGACTACCTGCGCGCCATTGTCAGACTCGCGTGCGAACGTGAAGACCTGGGCCCGGAGTTCAGGACCTGGCTTCGCAGTTACGTCGACGAGGAGATGCAGCAGTCTTGACCAGCACCACGGATCAGGCCGCCCCCGTGTGGTCGGTGACCGAGCACCTCGAGGACATCCTGGCGACCGTACGGCCGCTGGAGCCCATCGAGCTGCAGCTCCTCGACGCCCAGGGCTGTGTCCTCGTCGACGACGTCACCGTCCCGCTCTCCCTGCCGCCCTTCGACAACAGCTCCATGGACGGATACGCCGTCCGGACCGCCGATGTCGAAGGCGCCAGCGAGGAGTTCCCCGCCGTACTGGACGTCATCGGGGACGTCGCGGCGGGCAGCGCGGGCGGACTGACCGTGGGCGCGGGCCAGGCCGCGCGCATCATGACCGGCGCACCGCTGCCGCCCGGCGCGGAGGCGGTCGTCCCGGTCGAATGGACCGACGGCGGGCTCGGCGCCGGGCCCGCCGGCAGCATGACCCCGCACAGCGCCTCGCCCGAGGGCGCCACCGGCCAGGTGCGCGTGCACCGGCCCGCCGCCGCCCGCGCGCATGTCCGCGCCCAGGGCAGCGATGTGCGGGCCGGGGAGCGGGCGCTCGCCGCGGGCACCGTGCTCGGGCCCCCGCAGATCGCGCTGCTCGCCGCGATCGGCCGCGCCACCGTGCGCGTACGGCCGCGGCCGCGGGTGGTCGTCATGTCCACCGGCAGCGAACTGACCCAGCCCGGTGAAGGCCTCGGCACCGGGCAGATCTACGACTCCAACTCCTTCGCCCTGACCGCCGCCGCGCGCGACGCGGGCGCCATCGCCTATCGAGTCGGCGCGGTCGACGACGATGCCGAGACCCTGCGCTCCACCATCGAGGACCAGCTGATCCGCGCGGACCTCCTGGTCACCACGGGCGGCGTCAGCGTCGGCGCGTACGACGTGGTCAAGGAGGCGCTGCAGGGAGCCGGGGACTGGGGGGAAGGGGCCGGGGAGGGCGCCGGGATCGAGTTCCGCAAGCTGGCCATGCAGCCGGGCAAGCCCCAGGGCTTCGGCACGATCGGCCCCGAGCACACGCCGCTGCTCGCCCTGCCGGGCAACCCCGTCTCGTCGTACGTCTCCTTCGAACTCTTCGTACGGCCCGCGATCCGCGCCCTCATGGGGCTGAAGGACGTCAGCCGGCCGAGCATCCGGGCCGCCCTGGAGTGCGAGGAGCCGCTGTCCTCGCCGAAGGGCAAACGGCAGTTCCTGCGCGGGGCCCACGACGCGGAGGCGGGCGTGGTCCGGCCGGTCGGCGGCTCAGGATCACACCTGATCGCGGCCCTCGCGCAGGCCGATGCGCTGATCGTCATCCCCGAGGACACGGCGGAGGTCGCCCCCGGCACGGAACTGGAGGTCGTCCTGCTCGGCTGACCGCCGCGCTCGGGCTGGCCCACCTGCCCCGCCTGCCCCACCTGCCCCACCCGGCCCCGCGCCGTCGTCCGCGCGCCCATGGCCCGTCCCTGCGCTCCCGGGGGCGGCCCGGCGCCCGAGACGGGTACCGTGTCGCCCACACACGGCCCGCGGCACGGCCCCCGCACAGGGCCCGGCCCGGCCGCCGATGGCCCGGACGGGAGCGCAGCAGCACATGAGCACGCAGGACCGCGACTTGTCACTCACCCATATCGACGAGGCGGGCGCCGCCCGCATGGTCGACGTATCCGGGAAAGACGTGACCGAGCGCATCGCCCGCGCCTCGGGCCGCGTGCTCACCTCGCCCCAGGTGATCGCGCTGCTGCGCGGCGAGGGCATGCCGAAGGGCGACGCGCTCGCCACCGCCCGCATCGCCGGGATCATGGGCGCCAAGAAGTGCCCGGACCTCATCCCGCTGTGCCACCCGCTGGACGTCTCCGGCGTCAAGCTCGACCTCTCGGTCGCCGACGATGCGGTGGAGATCCAGGCCACGGTGAAGACGACCGGCCGTACCGGCGTAGAGATGGAGGCCCTCACAGCCGTCTCGGTCGCGGGCCTCACGGTCGTCGACATGATCAAGGCCGTGGACAAGGGCGCCGTCATCACGGACGTACGGGTGGAGTCCAAGGCGGGCGGGAAGTCGGGCGACTGGAGCCGAGGATGAGCGGCGCACCGCAGGCAGCCGGGGCTGGTTCGGCGGACCGTCCGGGCATCGCGTCCGCGCCCCCGTTCCCCGGAGACGCCGGCGCGCTCGGTCCCGCCTTGCTGGCCCCGTACGCCGCCTTGGTCGTCACGGCCTCGAACCGAGCGTCCTCGGGTGTCTACCCGGACAAGGGCGGGCCGATCCTGGCAGAGGGACTCGCAAGTCTCGGCTTCGCGGTCGACGGCCCGCTGGTCGTCCCGGACGGCGACCCGGTGGAGCAAGCGCTGCGGGCCGGTTCCGCAGCAGGCTACGACGTGATCCTCACCACCGGAGGCACCGGGATCTCGCCCACGGACAGGACCCCCGAAGCCACTCGTCGCGTCGTCGACTACGAGGTGCCCGGGATCCCGGAGGCCGTACGGGCGTTCAGCCTCGACAAGGTGCCGACCGCGGCGCTGTCCCGGGGCCTCGCGGGGGTCGCCGGCCAGACGCTGATCGTCAACCTGCCGGGGTCGACCGGGGGCGTGCGCGATGGTCTCGGCGTACTCCAACCGATCCTCGTCCACGCGGTCGACCAGATCCGCGGGGGCGACCACCCCAGGCCCGGGAGCCCGAGCTGAACAGCACCGTCTGGCCCGTGCGGCTGGTGGACCAGGACGTGGTCCTCCGGCCCATCAAGATGCGCGACCACAGCGCCTGGCGCGAGGTCAATCGCCGCAACCGCGACTGGCTGCGTCCCTGGGAGGCGACGGTCCCGCCGCCCGCGCCCGGCGGCCCGCCCGTGCACCGGCCGACGTACCGGCAGATGGTCCGCCATCTGCGCGCGGAGGCCAACGCGGGCCGGATGCTGCCGTTCGTCATCGACTACCAGGGCCGGCTCGTCGGACAGCTCACGGTCGCCGGGATCACCTGGGGTTCCATGTGTTCGGGCCATATCGGCTACTGGGTGGACCAGTCCGTCGCGGGCCGAGGCGTCATGCCGACCTCCGTCGCCCTCGTGGTCGACCATTGCTTTCGTACCGTCGGCCTGCACCGCATCGAAGTCTGCATTCGCCCCGAGAACATCCCGAGCCGCCGCGTCGTGGAGAAACTCGGATTCCGCTCGGAAGGCCTGCGCCCGCGCTATCTCCACATCGACGGGGGCTGGCGCGACCATCTCGTCTTCGCCCTCACCGCCGAAGAGGTACCCGAGGGGCTGCTCGCGCGCTGGCAGCAGACGCGCCGGCTCGCGGGCCGTGACCAGGACACGTGACCAGGGCGTGTGGCCGGAACAAATAAAATATTTGTTCGAAATGAGTGCCACTTGGGTGTGAATATGCCGGGAATCGAAGCCTGCTGATCGGATCAGTCACAAAAAAAGTTCGAGATATCAGCCAGATCGTGCGACACACCGGCCCAATTGGCAGATGGCCCCACCGAAACCCCTCTACCGTGTGAGGCGTGAGCAGCAGCGGCCTCATCTACGCAGTCATCGTCGGGGCCTGGGCCGCCTACTTGGTGCCGATGTGGCTCCGTAGGCAGGACGAGCTCAACGAAGCCCGTCCGACGGAACGCTTCAGCACCGCCATCCGTCTGCTGTCCGGACGGGCGGGCATGGAGCGCCGCTACGCCAAGGGCCTCAAGGGCCGAGGCGAGAGCGACGAGCCCGGGTCGGAGCCGGCCGACACGGATCCCCTGGCGGGATCCGTCGACGTCCGGTCCTTCGCCGCACCCTCATCCGCGGAACCCCCGGAAGAAGCGGACGGGGACCCCCGCGATGCCCGCGATGTTCGCGATCCCCACGAAGCCCGCGATGCCCGTGATGTTCGCGATCCCCACGAAGCCCGCGATGCCCGCGATGTTCGCGATCCCCACGAAGCCCGCCCCGTCGACCCGCAGGCCGCCGCACGTGCCCGGCGCTCGAAGGTGCTCGCGCGCCGCCGGCGTACGACGATGCTGCTCTTCCTCGCGTTCACCCTCGGCTCGGTCGTCGCCGCGGTCGGTGGACTCCACCTCCTGTGGGCGCCCGCCGTCCCCGCCGTCCTCCTGAGCGCGTACATCCTGCACCTGCGCGCCCAGGAACGCCGCCGCTTCGCCTACGTCATGGACCGCCGCCGCGCCGAACAGGCCGCCCGCCGCCTGCGCGAACGCAGCGCCGCACAGCGCCGCGAGCAGGCCGCCCGCCAGGAGCCCGCGGGCCCCGACCTCGCGGCGGACCGGCGCGCCCTGGTCGAACAGACCGACCACGCCGAGTGGGTCGACCAGCAGCGCGAGCGGGGTGGAGCGCGCGGCGACAGCTGGGACCCGGTCCCGGTCCCGCTCCCCACCTACGTCACCGCCCCGGTCGCCCCGCGCGCCCACGGCGAGGTCGACCTCGGCGCCCCGGACACCTGGAGCTCGGCCCGCTCGTCCTCGGCGGACACCTCCACCCGAGGCCGTGCCGCCCGCGCACCCGAAGGCGCCGCGCCCGCCGAGCACACCGAAGCCCAGGCCCCTGGCCCCCAGGCCCCCGACCCGCGGCAGGCCAAGCCCGCAGGGCCCCGCCCGGAGCGCCCCTCGGAAGCCCAGGCCGCCGCCCGCCGCGCCGCCTCCGGCCGCCGCTCCCGCGAGCGCGGCCGCACCCCGCTCTTCGACCAGTACGCGGACCCGGAACGCCCACGCGCGGCCAACGAGTGACCCCTGATCCGGACCGCCCATCTGACCAGCGCGGAACGGATTTTTGAGTACCCGGATCGGGGTGCTAGAGTTTCACTCGTTGCAAGGGCCTGTGGCGCAGTCTGGTAGCGCACCTCGTTCGCATCGAGGGGGTCTGGGGTTCAAATCCCCACAGGTCCACCGCAGCGCCGTTCACGAGTCAACTCGTAGGCGGTTCACGAGATCCCGTCCGATCACTTCGATCGGGCGGGATCTCGTCGTTTCCGGGCTCGTCGGGCGTTGAAGTCGGTCTGCCTTCGGTCCTGTGCTCTGTCGGAGAGCGGTGCTGATTCGCGCGATGCGCCCCTGGTGAGACATCCAGTGCGACTATCCGGAAACTCTCGATGCCGTCGCCTGTCGTGCCGAGATTGTGGAAGATCTCCAGAACGCTCTGCCGGGCTGCGGCTGATCCGCCGTCCTTCAGCACGATCAGCCGGATCGTGCAGTTCTCTGAAGCTCGGACCGTCTCTCCAGCCACGGGGTGTTGTCCAGCCGCACGGTGTCGTCGCCGAGGTCCATGGCCCACACGCCCGCCGGCGGTCACCGGATCCGGACGGTGGCGCAGGTGAACGTCCGTGTCCTGGAGCAGCGCCAGGGTGACTGCGATGCCAGTCAGCTCATCGGCATCCTTTGGACTGCGCAGGCGCTGAGTTCCTAACTGACGTCAAGTAGTTCGTGGTGTTCTTGAGGGTCGGTTCGTAG